>JALFGC010000055.1 GCA_022777485.1 Bacteroidales bacterium | reverse complement strand
ACGAATGCCTATGCCGAATCGCTCAACGCTAAAATCAAAACCTTCAGAGCGGCTTTGAGAGGGGTTAAGGACGTGAAGTTCTTCCTCTATAGATTGAGCACCATTTTCTCCTAATCAACACAGGGTTTTACCAGTGAGCCGGTGGAGATAGTGTTTATATATGGGGGTGGCGGTCGCGGACATGGTGAAAAATCCCCTATTTTTAGGTATTGTGGCTTTGGTGGAAAAGCAGTACCTTTGCAGCCCAAAAAGAACCTCTATATTTGACAATTTTACAATTTTACAATTTACAATTTTACAATATACAATTTTACAATTTACAATTTTACAATTATCAACTCTAAACTGTCAACTCTAAACTAAATAAAAAGGTACTTGTTATGAAGAAAAGATTGTGTTGTTTTGTGCTCGCGGCGATGGCGAGTTGTTTTTGGTCTTTCTTGTCTGCTACAGATGCGCACCTGACGGGGCATGTGCTGGACGCACACTCGGGCGAGCATTTGCCGTTTGTGAATGTGCAGATTAAGGGAACGACTATCGGTTGTTTGACCGATGAGTCGGGGCATTACTTTCTCAAGAACCTGCCCGAGGGTAAGCAGACGGTGGTGTTCTCGATGATGGGGTATGAGACGCTGGAGCAGGAGGTAATCATAAAAGCAGACGTTACGACGGAACTGAAAGTGCAGATAGAAGAGCAGTCGTTTGTGCTTGATAATGTGGTGGTTACCGCCAATAAGTATGAAACGAAGCAGAAAGAGGTGGCAACGATTGTGAATGTGGTCTCGCCGCTGATTATCGAAGGCACTTCGGCTTCGTCAATGGCGGATGTGCTGGGTTTTCAGACGGGCTTGCGCGTGGAGATGTCGTGCTCTAACTGCGGTGTCCCGCAATTGAGAATCAATGGGTTAGAAGGGCAATACACGCAGATACTGTTGGACTCGCGTCCTATCTTCTCGTCGCTTGCGTCGGTCTATGGGCTGGAGCAGGTGCCGGCGGGGATGGTGGACAGGATAGAGGTTATTCGCGGCGGCGGCAGTGCGCTGTTTGGCGCGAATGCGATAGCGGGCGTGGTGAATATCATCACGAAAGAGCCCGTGCGCAACTTCTTCAATGTATCGAACACCACCTCCTTCACGGATCATGGCACCTACGACATTAGTACGAACATGAATGCCAGCGTGGTGAGCGAGAACCAGAAAGCCGGTATCTACCTCTTTGGCGTGCAACGCAACCGACAGCCCTACGACCGCGACCAAGACGGCTACTCCGAATACCCACTTTTAGGTACTACCATGCTGGGCTTCCGCTCATTCTTCAAGACGACCGACTATTCCAAACTGACTGCCGAATACCACCACACCACGGAGCAGCGCCGCGGCGGCTATGGCATCGACAGCCTGCAGCCGCATGAGTCGCCGCTGACCGAGCAACTGAAGCATAACATTGATGCTGCGACGCTGAAATGGGATTACTACACGCCTGATAATAAGCACTTTGTAAGTGTCTATTCCTCGTTTCAGCATATCAACCGCGATAGTTATTTCGGCACGAACTACAACCCCAATGCCTACGGCAACTCGCGCGATATCACCTCCGTTACGGGTGCGCAATACCGTTTCTCGTATCCCTGCGGGCGGATGAACGCCGATTTGAGCGCGGGGGTGGAGTACTCGTTCAATGACTTGCACGACCGTATTCTCGGCTACGGCCGCAACATAGAGCAGCAGGTGCACCTCTATGGCGGCTATGTGCAGAACGAATGGAAGAACAAACTATGGTCGGTGCTTATCGGCGGGCGGTTGGAGAAGCATAACCTGCTCTCGAAACCCGTCTTCTCCCCGCGGGCGAACCTGCGCTATAGGCCTATCGAACAGGTGATAATGCGCCTAAGTTATGCCAGTGGCTACCGCGCGCCGCAAGCCTACGAGGAGGACTTGCATGTGGGGGCAGTGGGCGGCGAGGTGTCGCTCATCAGCCTTGCCGAGGGACTGCGACCGGAGTATTCTAACTCCGTGAGCGCGAGCGTGGACTGGTATGAACGCTTCGGCAAGTGGGACTGCAACCTGACCGTGGAGGGTTTCTTCACGCAGTTGGATAATGTGTTCGCGCTGGTGGAGAACGGACACGACGCGCAGGGTAACTTGCTGCTGACGCGGACAAACGCAAGCGGTGCTCGCGTGGCGGGGCTAAACGTGGAGGGGAAAGTAGCCTACGGGCATTTGTTCTCCTTGCAGGCAGGCTATACCTACAACTACAGCCGCTACATCGAACCCTTCCAATGGTCGGAGGATTTGGCACCGCAGACGCGCATGTTCCGCACCCCCGACCACTACGGCTATTTCCTTGCGAACATTGAGCCGGTGCACGGACTGAAACTGACCACCAACGGGAAGGTTACGGGGCGGATGTTTCTGCAACACTACGCGGGCTATGTGGAGGCGGATTGCGAGACGCTGAGCCCGATTTTCTTCGAGTGGGACGCGAAAGTGTCGTATGAGATACACCTCTATTCCAACAAGACGAGCCACACGCCTTACACCTTAGAGATAGCGCTCGGCGTGAAGAACCTGCTTGACCATTTCCAGCGCGACATCGACCAAGGTATGGACCGCGATGCAGCGTACATCTATGGTCCCGCCATCCCCCGCTCGTACTTCTTCGGCGTAAATCTGAAGATTTAACTATTCAATTATGCAACCATTATTAAGATTTCCCTTTCCGTCCTCTTTTCCACCGGACATACAAGTAGAGCCAAATTCCTTACGCAATTTACTCCGAAACGCAATTTTTGAAGAAAAGTTGCGTTTTTATTTGCGTATATCAGAAAAAAGCCGTACCTTTGCAGTCGCATTTGGAAAAGGGAAGCAGGTGCGAGTCCTGCACAGTCCCGCTGCTGTAATTCGTATTCGCGTTTCTACATCTTTAAGTCACTGACCCGCAGAGGGTTGGGAAGGCTGAAACGAGTGAGCGATAAGTCAGAAGACCTTGCCGAGTGTTGCCCCAATGGTGGGGCGGTTAAGTTGTTCCCGAGGGATGGAACGATTCAACAATGAAGCGTCTTTTTTCGATATGGCTTTTGGCACTCGTGTGCGTCTTCGCGTGGGGAATGACCAACGCGGAGCGTGATTCTGTATCCCGCGAGTTCAGCATCGATGAGGTTACCATCACCGCCCGCGTCCGCGAGACGGCGGTGATGCCGGTGCAGACCCTCTCAGGCGATGCCTTGCAGGGGCTTAGCACGCAGTCCGTGGCAGATGCGCTGCGCTATTTCTCCGGCGTGCAGGTCAAGGACTTCGGCGGCGTGGGCGGTATGAAGACCGTGGATATACGCTCCATGGGGACGCACCATCTCGGCGTGTTCTACGACGGCATAGAGATAGGCAATGCCCAGAACGGGACCGTCGATTTGGGTAAGTTCTCGCTCGACAACATTGAGGAGATTGCCCTCTACAACGGGCAGAAAGCCGAAATCTTCCAGTCGGCGAAGGACTACGGCAGCGCGGGCACCTTATATATACGCGCGCGGAGACCCCGTTTTGCCAATGGCGAGACCTACCACCTCGTCGCCACGATGAAAGCAGGCACCTTCGGCTTGGCAAACCCCTCGTTGCTCTACGAGCAGAAACTGACCGACCATCTATCGCTCTCGTTATCAGCCGAATACCTATACGCCACGGGACGCTACCATTTCCGTTACCATAAGTTGAACCCCGACCTCACGGTGGCGTGGGACACGGTCGGCATACGCCAGAACGGCGATGTGCAGGCGGTGCGTGCCGAAGCAGGCTTATACGGCTACCTGCCGCAGGGGAAATGGCAAGTGAAGGGCTATTTCTACGACTCCGAGCGCGGTATCCCCCAAGCCATCGTCCGCAATGTGTGGACATGCGCACAGCGACAATGGGACAGAAACGCCTTCGTACAAGGGCAGATAGAGCACTCTTTCTTCGACCGATGGGACGTGCAACTGTCGGCGAAATACAGCAACGACTACATGCGCTACCTCAACCCTGACACCACGCGCATGTATATTGATAACCAATTCTGGCAGCAGGAGGTCTATCTCTCGCTGGTGAATAAGGTGCAACTCTTCTCATGGTGGGACGTGGCGGTGAGTGCAGACTACCAATGGAACGCGCTTGACGCTACCCTTGCGAACTTCGCCTATCCCGAGCGAAACACGGGATTGTTAGCATTCGCCACGGCATTCCACTATCGCTGGATTCGGCTGCAAGCCAGCGTGTTGGGGACGTTTGTTGAGGACAAGGCGCGCGAGGGGGCTATCCGCTCGCAGGCGAATCATTGGACACCCGCGGTATTTCTCAGTGCGCAGCCGCTCTTGCAGGAGCAGTGGTTCATACGCTTGTTCTACAAAGACATCTTCCGCCTGCCGACCTTCAACGACCTCTACTACACCGACGTGGGCAATATCCACCTCGAACCCGAGTATGCAAGGCAGTACGATGCAGGCATGGAATATACCAAAACGCTCAACGCTCAACACGCAACACTAAACTTCAAACTAAAAGCCGACGCCTACTTCAATCAGATTAAGAACAAGATTGTTGCCGTACCCAAGGGCAATAGCCAATACCGCTGGATGATGATGAATATCGGCTATGTGGAGATAGTGGGCACGGATGTGAATGCAGGGCTTACCATGCTACTACCGCACGAGGTGGAGTGGGGGATAAACCTCTCCTACACCTACCAGCAGGCGCGCGACCTCACTGACCCCACCGACACCCTCTGCTACGGCGGACAGATAAGTTATATCCCGTGGCATTCCGGCAGCGTCATCGGGCACTTGGCATGGAAAGGGTGGGGACTGAACTACAGTTTCATCTATGTGGGCGAACGCTACCACAACAGCGCGAACATCCTCGCCAACTACGAGCAACCATGGTACACCCACGACCTCGCTCTCTCTAAGATTTGGGAGATACGACCTAAGTCGAAAGTATCAAGTGCTAAGTCTCAAGTTTCAGATGTCAAACTCCACACCACCGTGGAAATCAACAACTTCCTAAATCAACAATACGACATAGTCCACAATTACCCCATGCCCGGTATCAATGGAAAACTAATACTCAAACTCGAAATATAATCGCCTGCTAACAACGAAATCAACGTAACACAACAAAATCAACGCATCGCCACATGCTTCAATTTCTAACACATATTTTCCATACTCTCCCTCCCTTTAAGGTAGGGCAGGGGAGGGTCATTCTCCCTCCCTTGCGGGGTCCCCGAAAAATCTTTGATTTTTGGGGTGCGCTCGTAGGGAGGGTCGGGGTGGGTCCTGTAGGGCTGGGGTGGGTCCTCCTCTTCCTCCTCTCTTGCCGCGGACCCGAGATTATTCTCCCTTCCGAGGAGGAGCAGAGAGGCGACACGATGCACACCGAGGTGCAGGGATTCTACCTCCTCAACGAAGGCAATATGGGCTCCAACAAAGCCACACTCGACTACTACGACTACACCACGGCGACCTACAAACGCAATATCTTCGCCGAAGCCAATCCTGACATCACGCAAGGGCTCGGCGATGTGGGCAACGACCTGCGTATCTACGGTAATCGCCTATATGCCGTCATCAACTGCTCCAACCTCATTGAGGTGATGGACGCGCTTACGGCAAAGCATATCGCGCAAATCAATATCCCCAACTGCCGTTACCTTGCTTTCGCCGACGGCTACGGCTACTGCACCTCCTACGCGGGACCCGTGCAGATAGGCAACACGCAGATTGGGTATGTAGCCAAGTTCGATACCGCCACCCTCCGGATTGTCGATACCTGCCATGTCGGCTTTCAGCCGGACGGTCTGGAGGTGGTTGGTAATCGACTCTATGTCGCCAACTCCGGCGGCTACCTCGCCCCCGACTACGACAGCACCCTCTCCGTCATCGACCTTGCTTCGTTCAAGCAAGTAGCGACCATCCCCGTAGCCCCCAACCTCCATCGCGTGCAAGCCGACCACCTCGGGCAACTGTGGGTCAGTTCCCGCGGCGACTATTTCGACACCCCCTCCCGCCTCTTCTGCTTATCGCTCAATACTACAAACTCCCTCGATACCCTCAGCATCCCCGTCAGCAACTTCACCATCCTCGGCGACTCGCTCTATTATATTAGTACGGAGTATAGTTACGAAACCTACGAAGATATTATATGCTACGGCATAGTAGATATTCGTACGCATCAATCCATACAAAATCATATTATCACCGATGGCACCACTCTCGTGAAACCTTATGGCATAGCCGTCCATCCCACCACGCGGGAAATATACATCACCGACGCAGGCAACTATGTTACCCCGGGCATGCTCTATTGTTTCTCGCCGCAAGGCATCCTGCAATGGTCTGTCCGCACTGGCGATATCCCATCTGCCATCTGCTTCTTGTGGAGCCAAGAACAAGGAACCAAGAGCCAAGACTAAAATGCTCTGATAATTCAGATAATTTCGAAAACTCAGATTACTCCGATTACTCCGAAAACTCAGATTACTCCAACCAACAATATGAAACCCTCCATCCTACTCATCCTAATGCTTGCCGCTACAACCTCGCTGTTGCATGCCAACACCCCCTACATCACCCGCGTTTACGACTATACCCCCGCCCCCGGGCAGTTTATCAACACCCTGCCCGCGGTTACCGACGACCCTGCCGCCGCTGCCGAAGCGCAACTTGCCAACAATGCGCAGGGCATGGTCTGCCTCGGCGCATGGGGAGGCTATATCGTTTTCGGCTTTGACCACCCAGTAGTGAACATACAAGGCGAGTACGACTTGCTGATAGAGGGCAATGCTTTCTACCAGTCAGCCAACGACTCCACGAAAGGTAGCAGCGAGCCGGGTATCGTATGCGTGAGCCAGGACACCAACGGCAACGGACTGCCCGATGACCCGTGGTACGAGATACAAGGCAGTGAGCATACCAATCCGCTGACCGTCTCCGACTACCAAATCACCTACTATCGCACACCCGCCGACCATGTCGCTACCCCCGACGGCAGCAAGAAGTTCTTCACCGACACCACCTATGTCGCGTGGCGCGACAACCAAGGTCGCACGGGCTATATCCCGCAGGTATCTTTCCATAAGCAAGCCTATTTCCCCGAATGGTTGGATGCCGACTCGCTCACCTTCTCCGGCACCCTGTTGCCCCCCAATGGTGTGGACGAGCAGGGCAAGGGGACCGCTTTTGTCATGACCTGCTATGACTATGGCTATGCCGATGCCAATCCCAACAGCACCGACCGTGCCAAACTCAATCTTGATTGGGCAATCTTGCCGAGCGGCAGCCCCGCTAACCTCACCCATATTGATTTCGTAAAAGTCTATACCGGTGTTTATCAGATATGTGGCATGCAGGGCGAAGTAAGCACGGAAATAACGGGGGCGCAAGACCTCCATCCCGATGCCGATATGCCTTCTGCACACACCGCTCCCATCGCAACCCCGCAACCCGCACCCCAAAAACTCCTCCGCAACGGCACTATCTATATCCGACACAATGGGATAAACTATACCCTCACCGGTCACCCCCTAAACAATTAAATAAGCTTAGCACATTCAGAATACTCCGACTACTCAGATTACTCCGATTACTCTTAATTGACAACAAAATAATAATCAACTAAAAATTAATCATTTATGAAAAAACTATTTCTACTTTGTGCAGCCGTTCTCACGCTCGCTGCTCACGCCGAGGA
>JALFGC010000073.1 GCA_022777485.1 Bacteroidales bacterium | reverse complement strand
GATGCATCATTTCCTGCAATGTAGTAGGTTTGTGCGCTTAGCGACACTGCGCAAACGAGTGCGCTGAGAAAAGAAAATAGTTTTTTCATGATAATTTAATTTGTTAGTTAGTTATTTTGGTTGTTGATTGATTTTGATTTTAGTTGCTATAGAGGCTATAGTTGGTGTGTCTTTTTCAGCAGGCGGGGACGCACCGATAAATCGGCATGCAAGCACCTGCGCACCTCGGGTACCGAACACAAGTTTTATTGCAAGCCTGCACACGCAGGCTTGCAATAAAAATAGGATTAAAGGATTAGAGAATTTGCTGACCCATCATGTCGAAGGTCTTGCCATCGCGCACGATGAGCACTTGACCATTACGGATAATCTTAGTGTAGCCGTTAGTAGCGTTCACCTCTTGAATGCCCATCGCTTGGGCAGGGAAGGTTACCACTAAGGTCTTGGTCGCGATGGTGAAGTTGAATACATAGTCGCCTGCTACATTAGGAACCAAAACGCTATTGTCCCAACTATCTATAGCAGTCAATACAACCGTATTCGTCTCGCGAGTGATAACCGTTTCCAAGTTCTTGAGCCATGTACCATTCTCTACTACCGAGAACTTTAAAGTGTCCGTACCCAATGCAATCGTGCAGGTAGCCACACCATCCGTTACCGTCATCGGGTTTGCCGTCGGGTCATAACTATTCAAATTAGAACCGATACCATAAGTAGCCGCAGGGTCTGTCGGGTCAGTAGGGTCGGTAGGATCAGTCGGATCGGTCGGGTCAGTAGGATCGGTGCTACCGCAGTCGATCACCGTTCCTTTCACATCGTAGCAAGTGGATTGTTTTGCATTGATCTCGTTGTCGCCTTTGTTCAGCTTGAAGGTAACGCCGAGCGATTCATCTACATCCTTGAACGCCCACTCATACCAGCCGGCTTTGTCTGCCACGGCGGTCATCACAGGTTGGTTGTCCCATGTGTATTTGTTGCCTTCTGCATCGGTTAAGCTCTCCGCATTCGGGCATTTTTCGCCTGCGCCCCACCACCAGATGGTTGGTGCTGCGTCCGCCTTCACGCTGATAGTGATGTCCACATAGCTAACCTCAGCCCCCGGGTCGAACACGGATGCCCATTGTGCTACTACGTCATTAACTGCATAGGTGCGGTCACTCATCTCGCTACCATCTGCGGCTTTCTCTACATACGCCCAACCCGGACCGCTACAATATTTGTAGCCGTCTTGTTCGGTGGTCTCAAGGGTAATGGTGTAGTGCGTGTCGTCCACCTTGGTCATCTCGGTGTGGCTCCAACCTGTGCACTTACCTGCTATGTAGCAAGCCTTCGTGCCGGCGGGCACCTCCACGCTGTAGGTTACTGCTGCGCTAAGCGACATCGCGCAGAAAAGCGCGCAAAAAAAGAGAGATAATTTTCTCATGGTCGTTGATTTTTTGGGTTAATTATTTGGTTGTTGATTCTGTTTAATGGATTGGAAATACCAAAAAACGATGCAAATGTACTGCTTTTTCTTGATATATGCAAATAAAATCGTAAAAAAATGGAACTTTTATTGCAGTTTAGAGTGAGTATAGGCAATAAATATGTTGTGCAACATATTTTGAGATGTGAGCCAATGAACCGGTGAGTCAATGAGCCAATGAACCGGTGAACCAGTGAACCGGCACTTTCCTAAAATATATACGTGTGTGCGCGCGTGCGTATTTATGGAAACTGCTGGTTCACTGGTTCACTGGTTCACTTTGACGTCGCCCGTTACACACCTTCTCCCTTCCCCAAAACAGTCCGATTATTAAGATTTTCCCTTCCGCCACCTCCCCCTGTTTTTTCGCGGGTCTCTCGCGGGTCTCCCGCGGGTCGTCGCCAACGCATTCCTTCCTCAAAAATTTACGATTATTAATATGAGCACAATAGTTGCGAATACGATCACTATCCCCAAACGAATCTTTTTGGGAGAATATATAAAGGCATTGCTACAGAATATGATAATTATAGGTTACCCGATCCCCACAAAAAAAGACTCGGCTCCCCTTTCGGGCAACCGAGTCTCCATCTATCTACTAAGCACACGCTTAGCGTCTGCGGTCGAGGCGTGCACCATCCGCATCACCGCCGCGGGATGGGCGTTCTGGACGCGGACCTCTGCGCTCGGGGCGAGGACCACGGTCCCCATCTCGCATCGGTCGCTGACCGCGCTCAGGCTCTACATAACCCTCAGGTTTCTCTTTCAGGGCTTTTGCACTCAGGCGGAACTTACCGGTCTTCTCGTCTACCTCCAGCAACTTGATACGCACCTTGTCGCCCTCGTGGAGCCCTGTCTCCTCCATAGTCTCATAGCGTTTCCAGTCGATCTCGGAGATATGAAGCAGTCCTTCCTTACCCGGCATGAACTCTACGAAGCAGCCGTAGGGCATGATGGACTTCACCGTTGCCTCGTACACTTCGCCAACCTCGGGCAGCGCTACGATGGCTTTGATCTTTGCCACTGCGGCTTCCATAGCAGCACCGTTGTTGCTTGCCACCTCTACGCGGCCGCCTTCTTCTACCTCGTCAATAGAAACCACAGCGCCGGTCTCTGCCTGAATACCTTGGATTATCTTACCGCCCGGACCTATCACAGCACCAATCATATCCTTCGGAATCATGAAGGTTACGATACGCGGTGCCTGCGGCTTCAAGTCGGGACGAGGAGCAGGCATGGTCTCCAGAATCTTGTCGAGGATGTACATGCGCGCCTCGTGCGCCTGCGCGAGCGCGTTCTCCAATATCTCGTAACTCAGTCCGTCCACCTTGATATCCATCTGGCATGCGGTCAGACCGTCGCGCGTACCGGTGGTCTTGAAGTCCATATCACCGAGGTGGTCCTCATCGCCGAGGATGTCGCTCAGGATGGCGTATTTCGTACCCTTGCACTCGGAGATAAGTCCCATAGCGATACCGCTCACGGGTTTCTTGATGGGCACACCGGCATCCATCAGGGCAAGCGTGCCGGCACATACCGTTGCCATCGACGACGAGCCGTTCGACTCAAGGATGTCGCTCACTACGCGAATGCTGTAGGGGAAGTCTGCGGGAATCATGTTCTTAAGCGCGCGGCAAGCCAAGTTGCCGTGTCCTATCTCGCGACGACCCACACCGCGTTGCGGCTTCGCTTCGCCCGTAGCAAAGGGCGGGAAGTTATAGTGCAGCAGGAAGCGGTCGGTGCCTTGTATCAGTGCCTCGTCAATCATCTTCTCGTCGCGGCTGGTGCCGAGCGTTACGGTAGAGAGCGATTGGGTCTCACCGCGGGTGAAGATACTGCTTCCGTGAGGTCCGGGCAGCGGGCTTACCTCGCACCAGATGGGGCGTATGTCGGTGGTCTTACGGCCGTCCAAACGCTTGCCCTCGTCCAGCACAGCGCGACGCATCGCCTCTTTCTCTACATCGTGGTAGTAGCGGTCAACCATTGCGGCTATCTCCTCTACCTCCAAGCCCAACGCCTCGGCGCGGGCTGCCATATAGTCGGCTTTCTCGGTCTTGAAGTCCTCGCAAATCTGTGCGAACATTTCCTCACGGTGGTGCTTGTTTGTATCTGCTGCGGTCGCCTGAGCATACGCACGAGCATACGAGAAGTCGTGCACGGCTTGACGCAACTCATCGTCGTTCACCTCATGGCAGTACTCGCGTTTCACGGTCTTGCCATAGGCTGCCATCATCTCGTTCAGCGCCAAGCACTGCGGCTTAATCGCCTCGTGTGCAGCACGGATAGCCTCCAGCATCACTGCCTCGGGCACCTCTTTCATCTCGCCCTCCACCATCATGATGTTGTCGTAGGTGGCTGCAACCATCAGTTCGAGGTCAGCCTGCTCGCACTGCTCAAAGGTTGGGTTGATAACCATCTCGCCGTTCACGCGCGCTACGCGCACCTCCGACACGGGACCCTCGAAGGGGATGTCCGAGCATGCCAACGCAGCGCCGGCAGCCAAGCCTGCGATGGACTCCGGCATGTCGATGCCGTCAGCCGAGTAGAGCGTAACGTTTACGAAAGTGTCCGCGTGGTAGTTCGCGGGGAAGAGGGGGCGCAAGGCGCGGTCAATCAGACGGGCAATCAGGATTTCATAATCCGACGCTTTGCCCTCGCGGCGCGTGAACCCGCCGGGGAAACGACCTGCCGAAGCAAATTTCTCTTTGTACTCCACGGTCAACGGCATGAAATCCGTACCGGGCATTGCATCCTTTGCGGAGCATACTGTGGCAAGCACCATTGTGTTGCCGAGCGTCGCCATCACTGCACCGTCGGCCTGCTTAGCCAATTTGCCGGTCTCCAGTGTAATCACACGCCCATCAGGGAGAGCAATCTCCTTTCTTACTATATTCATTGGTTCTTAAAGTGTTTTTTAGGTGCCGTTTGCACCTCAGTTTGTTATAGACCACAAAAGTCGGTACAAAGGTACTGCTTTTTTCCGACATACGCAAATAAATCGTGCAAAAATGTTACCTATGCGCTATTTTTGGGCACTGCTGTACATAAAAATAGCCCCGACAAGTCGGGGCATTACTATCTGTATCGTAGGACATAACGGTTTAGAGACCTTTCGCCCATTGCACAAGAAACGCATAGAAATCCTCAGAGTTCCGAGCAGGCGGGTTATCCTCCTTTTGCGCCACGCAGGTGAGATAGAACCGTAAGTAGGTGGCAGGACGGAACAGACATACCAAATTTGGAGTCGCATGAATCATCTCCTTCGTGGCATACTCCTTGGGGATAAACACGCCTAATCCGACGGTCTCTTTGGCGTATCTAACGGTATCGTTCACTGGCCAGTCCGTTCCCCACGAGCCTAACAGCACACCATCGCAATGGATGTCATCGGAAAATATATAGGACCCTGGGCTTTTATCAGGGTTCTTGAATGGCACCTGTTGCACGCCTGTGCAGAGGCTGTCGAGAGGCTCGGAGAGGAAGACCTCACAGCGCATATCGCGGTGGTGAGCCAAGAGGGTGTATCGCACGGTCATATCCACAGTCTTCCCTTCGGTCTGCCAACCCTTGACGCTCACCTCCATGGCGGCGCTGTCAGGCGTCTGATACACAATGCGTTGCGTGCGGCTCTCCACGGGCTCAATGTGGCGCATTTTCCCCTCTCGCCATGGCTTGACGCTGCCTACGCCGATAGTCCCGCTCACGCGCAAGACATCGTCGCCATAGTGGTCTGCCAACTGCTCAGCGTTCGGATACCAATACGAGGTTGGCAACTCAAGGCGCGGCATCTTCTTGGCATACACATCGATGGTCTGCTTGCGGTCGAAATAGATACGATACGCCATGAGGTCGGACTCTAACGCCACGCCATGATGGTGCAACTCGTGGTAGGTGTCCACCTCGGGCGATGCTGTCCACTCGCTAATAGGCACAATATAGCGCGTCTGACCCTCGGCTTCAATCACGCGGAAACCCTCCATCAGGCTGTCGGCGGGCGTTACCTTGCGCCAGAAAGAGGCGATGACTTGCGGATCACTGCTATCCGCCGGTTTGCTACAAGACGCAACAAGCCCGCACAACAGCAGGCTTGCAACGATATAAGAAATGTTCTTTTTCATAGTCCGATGATGTTTTCTACGGTGGGAGCAATAGTGAAAGGCTCGCCTTTGCGCGGGATTATCTCTACATTCTCCACGCGCAACCCGTTCGTTTGGCGGATAAGAGCCCCTTGCTCTGCCGTCATGCGGATGTTCTTGAGCACCACATTTTCTATCTTCATCTCGGGCAAACCGTTGAAATACATAGCGCGTGCCACATGGCTGCCGATAACATCCTCAATCACGATATTCTTAAACTGAGGCGTCTCCTCGCTCACAGCGGGTGCCTCCGCATTCATACGGGCTGCCAACTCCTCCTCGGTCTCCTCTCCGGCTCCCTTGCCACCGTAGAAGAGGTCGAACAAGAGCGCCTCGTGGGGGATATTCGCCATATGGATATTGCGGATGTAGATGTTCTCTACCACGCCGCCACGACCGCGCGTGGACTTGAAGCGAAGTCCCACATCCGTACCGATATAGAGGTTGTTGGATACCTGAACATTCTTTATTCCGCCGGACATCTCCGAGCCGACAACGAAGCCGCCGTGCCCGTGATAGACCGTACACTCATCCACAATCACATTTTCCGTCGGGATGCCGCGGTCGCGACCGGGTTTGTTCTTGCCGGACTTCATGCAGATGGCATCGTCGCCCACATCGAAGGAGCAACGCGCTATCACTACATTCTTGCACGACTCTATATCCACGCCGTCGCCGTTCTGCGAGTACCACGGGTTGCGCACATTCAGGTCGCACAGAATGATGTTCTCGCAACACATCGGGTGCAGGTTCCAAGCAGGCGAGTTCTCAAAGGTAACGCCCTCCAAAAGGATGTTGCGGCAGCCTACGAAATGCAACAGCACGGGGCGCAGGAACGAGTGAATATGTTGCCACTGCTCGGGGCCGTCCACCACGGGCACATTTTGGTCCTCGCAGAGTGTAGCCGCATAGAGCGAAGCCGAATCGGGATACCATGTGTTGCCGTCTGTCGAGAGCACTCCGCCCTTCTGCAAGTGGGTCTTCCATTGCGAGGGGGCTACCTTCGCACGCTTGAGCGGACGCCAGTACTCCCCGTTGCCGTTGAAGGTTCCCTGTCCGGTGATGGCGATGTTCTCTGCATTGAACGCCGAGAGCGGCGACTGTGAACGCATAGTGGGTATGCCCTCGAACCATGTGGCGTAGATAGGATAGAGGTCGAACTGTGGGGCAAAAGAGATGAAACTGTTCTGCTCCGTATAGAGCCGAACATTCGACTTGAGGGAGAGAGGACCGGTGGTGTATACGCCCGATGGAATCACTACCGTGCCGCCGCCCGTCTCGTGGCAAGCGTCAATAGCGGACTGGAGCGCCTCGGTGGTGAGTGTCTTACCCGTGTTGTCTGCACCGAAATCCAGCACCGAGAAAGTGCGGTCGGGGAAGGTGGGCACCGGCACAGTCGGCATATCGAAAGACGCAGCATTACACAGCGCGTCTATGTCCGACTGCGTGGTCGTCTGATAAGGCGAGGTAGCGGTGCATGCGCTTAGCAGCAAACCGCTGACAATAGCAGAAGCAAGAAAGGAAACTGTTTTTTTCATGATAAGACACTCGTTTTTCGGTACATACGGGGGCACCGATAGATTGATATTGATTTTTCGGTGCAAAGTTACGGAATAATCCTTAGATAAATGTGGATTATTTTATGGAATAGGCATAAAAATTGACGAAGGATAACCAATCTGAGTCAAAAATAGTCCGTTTGCGGGGGCAGACTCTCCGGCGGCTCTGCGGTCGCGCGCTGCAATAACCGTTTCCATGTCTTCCACATCGCGCTTGCCGTACCCAATCTCAAAGAGCGTGCCAACGATGGCGCGTACCATATTGCGCAGAAAACGGTTGGCGGTGATGACGAAGGTGGCTTCCAGCACATGCCCCGCATTATCGGTTTTCTCAATACGCCAATAGGCTTGAGTAATCGTGCAGAAGAAGGTCTTCACATCGGTCTTCGTGCGGGAGAACGACTGAAAATCCTGCTTGCCGATAAGGCTGTTGGCGGCTTGATTCATCCTCTGGAAATCCAAGCCCTTGCGCACGCGTGTACGCGTACCTATATGAAAAGGGTCTTTCTGCGTCGTGATACGATACTCATAGGTGCGGGAGATTGCGTCGAAACGCGCATGTGCAGACTCACACACGGGTACAATACGCCGCAAGGCAATATCGGCGGGCAGTATGCCGTTCAGACGAAAAACAAGATGCTCGGTAGGGAAGGTATCGGGCAAATCCACATGCCCCCACATCTCCTCTGCATGCACCCCCGCGTCTGTCCTACCCGCCATCACAACAGGCGTCGGTTGGCGCAGAATCAGCGATAGCGCACGCTCCAACTCACCCTGCACAGTGGGCGATTCGGGCTGGCTCTGCGAACCTTGATACTTGCTGCCGCAATAGGAGAAACAGATAAAATAGCGCATGGGTAATTAATGTGGAACTGAAATATGATTTTTAGTCTTGATTTTCTTTTGATTTCTGAGCGTAGCGAAACAAGACATATTAAAAGGGTTTTGTTTTTTTTGTCAAGTATTAGTGGTCATTTTTGTGTGTAAACCCTTTAAGAGATTTCAATAGGCTCTCCCCGACCTTGCTCAGTTCAGGCGAGAGGCGAAGCGTGTAAGCCACGGCAAGCCCGCTACCCCCCAAAAGCACCGTGCGGGCGATACTGCTCCACCATATATTCCCCGCAGGTAGGAATCGCAACCATAGGGCGTTTACCCCAAATAGCACTACCAGCAACAGTATGGTTTTCAGCGCATTGCCGTTGAGCAAACGCAGATGGCAGGCGAAGCGGAGCACCATCAGTGCGAGGGCAAAATAGAGGCTGTTCGAGAGCAAAGTGCTGATAGCGGCACCTTCCATGCCGTAGAGCGGAATGAGGTAGTTGTTCAGGCAAAGCGACGCCACGGTCAGAATCAGCGAGAACAGCAGGGAGAAAGCATAGTAGCGCGAGAAAGAGATAGTGGTCAGCGAGATGGTGCAGGTGGCAACAATAAGTTGTGTCAGCGAGAGGATGAACACCACATTCCGTGCCACCGCGTAGGTCTCGCCATTGGGCAGGATATGGAAAATTAGGTCTATGTTGCACCAAATCAGGAAGAATAGAAGCCCGCCAATCAGTAGCAGGTTACTGCTCACTTGGTACACCAGCGTCTGCGCCTCCTGCTGATTCTGCTCCTTGGTGGCGCGCGCCAACTGCGGCGAGGCAATGGCGGTGAGCGACCGATATGGAATCGAGACGATGACAGCGATATAGGTAGCGATGGCGAAAATCCCTGTGTAGTCCAACCCCATCTTAGCAGTGATGAAGAAAGAGGAGAGTGTCGGACCCAATGCGGCCGCCAGCGCGGAGACAAAGACGAAACTTGAGTACCGTGCGTAGTTCTTTACCAACGGGACATTTGCCCGCAGGAACTGCCAATCGGGGCGGAATGAAATCTGCCCGAGCGCGATGAGGTAGCCGAGGTTGATGAGGGCGGCAATGCCGTAGTTGGCGCAAACCGCCACCACAAACCCGTTCAACGACAACACGCGAAAAGCGTAGAGCAGGTAGCATGCCAACATCCCGAGGCGTACCACCACCTCGCGCACCATGCGAGGCACCACAATGCGCATAAGCACATTGCAATTCGTCTCAAAAATCGTCTGATAAAGCAGGAAGAATGCCAGCGGAAGCACCATGTAGTAGTAGTCCAAGAACAGTGGCGATTTCTCGCCGAACCACTGCCCAAGCGGCACGCGGCATGCCCAATAGAGAAGCGCAAAAAGCAGAAAACCGATGAGCGGTATCAGTACCGTCCAGAAGAAGAATCCGTGGTCGGAGGTGCGACCTGAATCATGCTCTTTCTGCCGAAAATAGGGAAAGAAGCGAATGATAGAGGACGAAGTCCCCAACTGCGCGAGGCTGACAAAGAGCGTCGCTGCGTCCACCAGCACGCGCGTCAGCCCAATCTCCTCCGCGGTGAGGAAGCGGGTCAGCACGAAGAAAGTAGTGAAAAAGCCCACCGCCACCCCAAAATAGGTGGCGATGGTGGCTTTGATACTCTGTCGTGCAATGATACCCATTACTCAATCCCCAGCAGTTCAACCTCGAAAATCAGGGTCGAGTAGGGAGGAATGCTGCCGGCGTTGCGGCTGCCGTAGCCCAACTCCTGCGGAATATACAGTTTGAACTTCGAGCCCACGGGCATGAGTTGCAGGCCCTCTGTCCAGCCGGCAATCACTTGGTTCAGCCCGAAGGTAATCGGCTCGCCGCGCTCTACGCTGCTGTCGAATACCGTGCCGTCAATCAGCGTGCCGTGGTAGTGCACCTTCACGCGGTCGGTCGCACTTGGCTTCTTGCCTTTGCCCATCTTGATAACCTCGTACTGCAAGCCGCTCTCGGTTACTTTCACGCCATCGCGCAACGCATTCTCGGCAAGGAACTGCTCGCCCTCTGCCTTCGTATCGCCATATTTGAGGTTGTTCATCGTGTTCTCTATATACTCGCCTGCCGACTGCATAGTGAACTGACTATCATGTCCGTACATACCGTTCACAAAACCTTGCTTAATCAATTCAAAGTCAGTAGCCAGCGCCGGCTCGCCCAGCAGTCCTTCTGCCTCCTGCTCCTTGATACTCTTGCCAATCTGCTCGCCCATGTTCACTAACTGCGGGTTCTTCACACGCTGTTTCAGCCCGTAGTTGATGTTGACGATGAGTTCTTTCTGCAGGGTACCGTCCGTGTCGTTCATCAGCACATACATCTTCATCTGGTCGCCGTTCAAGAGACCGAA
>JALFGC010000045.1 GCA_022777485.1 Bacteroidales bacterium | reverse complement strand
CGATCTCTGCAGAAAGCCCTCACAGGCAAGCGCGTGTCTATGAGCCCCTCCATCGGCGGCACCACCGAGAGTATGGACGGCTCCTCCACCGTGAAAGACCTCGAGACCATGCTCCAACTCTGCTACCTCCATTTCACAGCCCCTCGCCGAGATGAAGACGCCTACGCCATGCTCATCAGCCTCATGGAGACCCAACTGAAGAACAAAGAGCAGAACCCCAAGTCTATCTGGTACGACTCCATCAATATCATGGCAAGCAACTACTCGCCGCGCACCATGGTATGGAACAACGAGACGCTCGCAAAGGTGAACTTGGATAAAGCACTCGATATCTATCGCGCACGCTTTGCCAACCCTGCCGACTTCCTCTTCACCTTTACGGGGAACATTGACCCAGAGGATAAAGCCTTCCAGAAAATGGTATGCACATGGTTGGGCGGCATGAAGACGACCAAGCAGCGCGAGACGGCGGAAGACAATGGGGTGCGTGCACCTAAGGGAGTGCAGAAGAACTATTTCACGCGCCCCATGCAGACGCGCACCGGCTCCAACTATATCCAATATACCTCCTACGACATCCCCTACACATTGGCGAACAACCTGAATATGAACACCATCGGGCGCGTACTGGACATCCGTTACTTGGAGTCAATCCGCGAGCGGGAAGGAGGCTCATACGGTGTGGGCGTTGGAGGCTATATCAGCAGTACCCCCGACCACGAGGCGCAACTCTACATGCTCTTCGACACCGACCCCGAGAAGCAGGAGCGACTCATGCAGGTGATTCACGAGGAGGTGCAGACTATCCTCAAAGACGGACCCTTGGCAGACGACTTGCACAAGTCCAAAGAGTCCATGCTCAAAGACTATGAGGAGAACTTAGAGAAGAATGGCTACTGGGACGGAACTATCCTGCCGCGCTACTATCTGCGTGGTATCAACTACCTAACCGACTACGAGCCCGCTGTGCGGGCTATCACCGCAGAGACCGTTCAGCAAATGCTCCAACGACTCACCGCTTCGGGCAACATCCTTGAGGTAGTCATGCTGCCGGAATAAGAGGACAAGCACGACAAGCGAAAGATTGCATGCAGAAAAGAGACGGCAGAGGCTGTCTCTTTTCTTGCATGAGAAAGGGATTCGTTTGGGGCTGTTTTGACAAAAGTAAAGATAAATTTGCATATTCCAAAAAAAAGCAGTAACTTTGCGCACTGAATAAACAACCCTTTTTGGAAGATAGTAAACGAAAGAAAGTAAGGATACAAGATTGTGCATTTATTATTGAGTATATTGCTGTCGATAGGCGTGCTATTAGAGAACCCGCTGACGGAACAGGCGAACATCAGCGTGCTGGTGCGGAATATCGATACACAGGAGACGATAGATAGTTATCGGGAAGAGAATGTGGTGCCCCCTGCATCGGTGATGAAACTGCTAACCACAGGGGCGGCATTGGAGTTGCTTGGTGCGGATTTCCGCTTTGTTACCACCTTGGAGACCTCCGCACCAATAGAGAATGGGGTGCTGAAAGGGAATCTGTATATCAAGGGTTCGTGCGATCCTTCGTTAGGGTTACTGTTAGGCAGGGGACGCGGCAACGGTTCAGTGCCAAACACTACGACTGCTTTCCTTTCGAAATGGGCGAAAGCCATTGCGGACGCAGGCATACGCAGGATTGAAGGTAGCGTAGTAGCCGACATGACGCTGCTGGACGGAGACGCCACGAATCCCTCATGGTTATGGGAAGACGCGGGCAACTACTACGCACCTGGGGTCTTCGGTATCAACTACTTAGGCAACAGCCTGAATATCGTACTCAAAAGCGGCGAGGTGGGCAGTGTGGCAGAGGTAACACGCACAGAACCGTACTACCCTGACCTACAAATCATCAACCACATCCGCTGCACGCAGATAACCTACGACGGCGCGTTTGTGCACGGGTTGCCATACAGCAAGGAGCGCTACCTGACGGGCTCTATCCCTTCCAACCTCGGGGTGTTTGGCGTGCGGAGCGACATGCCGAATCCGGGACTGCTACTGGCGCAACACTTGTTGCGGGAGTTGAGCGCACGGGGGATTACCGTTACCGAGCCCGCAACCTACATAGCGGACTACAACCCCTTGCTGCCTGAGAGGCGTGTGCTCTACGAGCATAAGTCCGACTCATTAGGGGTGCTGATAGCGGAGTGCAACATCCACAGCAACAACCTATTCGCCGAAGCACTCTTCCGCTACCTTGGGCTCAACTACGGCAAGCCGGGCACGATACACAACGCCTGCGAGGTGGTACGCGACTTTTGGAAACGGCGCGGCGTGGACATAGGCAACGCACTCATCAAAGACGGTTGCGGATTGGCACCGCAAGATGCCATCAGCGCAGCAACACTCGTGCAGTTGCTCACCTATATGGACGGCAGCAAGAACCGAGAGGTATGGCTTGCCTCGCTACCGGTGAGCGGCGAGAGCGGGACACTCCGAAGCCTGCTCGCTGGCACCTCGCTGCAAGGGCGCGTACAGGCGAAGAGCGGCACCATAGCAGGCACGAAGAACTACGCAGGCTACATCAACCGCCCCAACGGCGAGCGATGGGTGTTCGCCATACTCGTCAACAGCGCCCCCTGCAAAGCCAAGAAGATACAAACCATCATAGAACGATACCTGCTGTATTTATAAACGATAAGCGTTATGTATGTAGAGGAGGTAGATAGTACCAACAATTGGCTGAAAGCCGCCGTGGCTGAGGAGGCGGCGTGGTTGGGCGAGGAGCGCATTCCCGTAGTATGGACTGGCTTTCAGACAGCAGGGCGCGGGCAGGCAGGCAACGGATGGGAAAGCGAACAAGGGAAGAACTTGTTGTTCTCGCTCCTGCTTCGGCAACCGCCGGTACCCGTGGAGAAGCAGTTCTTGATTTCCATGCTGGCGGCAGTGGCATTGTGGGACACTGTGGCAGAGGCGATAGGGAAAGAGGGGCTGACCATCAAGTGGCCCAACGACCTCTATTGGGGCGACAAGAAACTCGCAGGCATGCTCATTGAGAACACCCTTTCAGGCAGCGGCATAGCCTATTCTATCATCGGCATAGGGTTGAACATCAACCAAGAGCAGTGGATAGGCAATGCACCAAACCCCGTCTCCATGCGGTTGATTACAGGGCAAGACTACTCACCCGAGCAAGTGCTCACGCGATACATGACGCTTTTAGAGGCATGGTTGCAGCGACCGCAGAGCGAGTGGCGCTCAGCCTATATGCAGCACCTCTACCGCCGCGAGGGATGGTGGCGTTTCGTAGAGCGCGAAGTATCCCTCACCCCCACCATGAACGCCCAAACGACAGACGGCGGTTTCCTCGCAAGGATAGAGGGAATAACCGAGCAGGGCGAACTAATCTTGAAAAGAGAAAACAACGAAACAAAAATATATCACTTCAAAGAAATAAGATATATATTATGACCTCAATCATTATCACCGGTGGCGCCGGCTTTATAGGCAGCCATGTTGTTAGGCTATTTGTGAACAAATATCCTGAGTACCGAATCATCAATGTGGATAAGTTGACTTACGCAGGTAACTTGGCGAACCTCAAAGACATTGAGGATAAGCCTAACTACCGCTTTGTGAAAGCGGACATCTGCGATTTCGACACTATCTATGCCCTGATGCAAGAAGAGCACGTTACGGGCGTTATCCACCTTGCTGCCGAGAGCCATGTGGACCGCT
Source organism: Bacteroidales bacterium (assembly GCA_022777485.1). GTDB lineage: Bacteria > Bacteroidota > Bacteroidia > Bacteroidales > Paludibacteraceae > Colicola. The sequence continues at coordinate 35,739 of JALFGC010000045.1, read as the reverse complement.
CCATCAAAGACCCCTTCACCTTTGCACGCACCAACGTGCTGGGTACGCTCTCTATGTTGCAGGCTGCCAAACTCTACTGGGAGTCGCTACCGGAGAAGTACGAAGGTAAACGCTTCTACCATATCTCCACCGACGAGGTGTATGGCGCACTGGAACTGACACATCCCGAAGGCGTTACACCGCCGTTCACCACCAAAGCCTCCTCCGCACACCACGAGGCGTATGGAGAGGAGTTCTTCTTAGAGACCACGAAGTACAATCCTCACTCGCCGTACTCTGCTTCGAAAGCGTCGTCTGACCACTTCGTGCGGGCGTTCCACGACACCTACGGCATGCCTACTATCGTTACCAACTGCTCGAACAACTACGGTCCATACCAGTTCCCTGAGAAGTTGATACCGCTGTTTATCAACAACATCCGCCACCGCAAGCCCTTGCCTGTCTACGGCAAAGGTGAGAACGTGCGCGACTGGCTCTATGTAGAAGACCACGCCCGCGCCATAGACCTTATCTTCCATAAGGGCACTATCGCTGAGACATACAACATCGGTGGATTCAATGAGTGGAAGAATATCGACATCATCAAGGTGGTAATCAATACCGTTGACCGCCTCTTAGGGCGCCAAGAGGGAGAAGATATGGACCTCATCACCTATGTAACCGACCGTGCGGGACACGACCTGCGCTACGCTATCGACTCGCGCAAACTGCAAGCCGAACTCGGTTGGGAGCCCTCGCTGCAGTTTGAGGAAGGCATAGAGAAGACTGTACGTTGGTATCTCGACAACCAAGCATGGATGGACAACATCACTTCCGGCGAGTATGAGAAATACTACGAGGACATGTACGCTGAAAGACCGTCTTGCGACTGAACGACCGCGCTAAAGCGCTGAAAGACAAAAGACCGCTCACTTCGTTCGCTGTCAGACTGATATACAATCGGATAGTAATTAAGTCGTTCAGCGAAGCGGTCGGATAGCGAAGCGGTCGTTCAGCGAAGCGTTCTAATTTTGCATACTACACTTTGCAGTTTGCAAACAATTCTTGCATATTTGCTAAAAAAGCAGTAACTTTGCGGTCGAATTGAACAAATAAACAGATATCACAGATATGAAAAAAGCATTATTGATGATTTTAGACGGCTGGGGCTTGGGCAACCACTCCAAAGCCGATGCCATTTTTAGTACGCCGACTCCCCATTGGGACGCTTTGTTAGCCAAATACCCTCACAGCCAGTTGCAAGCCAGCGGCGAGAATGTAGGACTGCCTGACGGACAGATGGGCAACTCGGAGGTGGGGCACCTGAATATCGGTGCCGGCAGAGTGGTATATCAAGACCTTGTGAAGATTAACCGTGCCTGCAAAGACGGCTCTATCAAACAGAATCCCGAGATAGTAAGCGCCTTCACTACTGCCAAAGAGACGGGTAAGAAACTGCACATCATGGGCTTGACTTCCAACGGCGGTGTGCACTCTTCCCTTGAGCACCTCTTCTACCTGACCTCTATTGCCAAGGAGTACGGTCTGGACGGACGCACCTTTGTGCACTGCTTCATGGACGGTCGCGATACCGACCCGAAGTCGGGTATCGGCTTTATTGACCAACTCTCTGCACACTTGCAAGAGACCTGCGGCGAGATTGCGTCTATCCAAGGGCGTTTCTATGTGATGGACCGCGACAAGCGCTGGGAGCGTGTGAAGGTAGCCTACGACTGCTTGGTGCACGGACAAGGCGCAGCCTTCGAGGATATGCACGAGGCGATGCAGGCATCCTACGACGCAGGCGTTACCGACGAGTTCGTGAAGCCTATCGTACATGTGCGCAACGGCAAACCGTTGGCTACCATTGAGGAAGGCGACATCGTTATCTTCTTCAACTACCGCAACGACCGCGCGAAGGAAATCACTATTGTACTCACCCAGCAGGACATGCCCGAGCAAGGCATGCACACCATTCCCAACCTGCACTACTACTGCATGACGCCCTACGACTCATCATTCCAAGGGCTGCATGTGCTGTTCCCCAAAGAGAACGTGCATAACACCATGGGTGAGATCGTATCGAAAGCCGGCATGAAGCAACTGCGTATTGCCGAGACGGAGAAGTTTGCGCATGTTACTTTCTTCTTTAACGGCGGTCGTGAGGCAGAGTACCCCGGAGAGGAGCGTATCTTGATTCCTTCGCCGAAGGTAGCGACCTACGACTTGCAGCCGGAGATGTCCGCCCCTGAGGTTACCGAAGCACTGTGCCAAGCCCTCGACACGCAGAAGTACGACTATATCACGCTCAACTTCGCCAACGGCGACATGGTAGGACACACAGGCGTGTACGACGCTATCGTGAAAGCCGTAGAGACGATAGATGTATGCGTGGACAAGGTGGTGAATACCGCACTCAAGAACGACTACGAGATTATCATCATCGCTGACCACGGCAACTGCGACAATGCTATCAATGCCGATGGCACTCCTAACACGGCGCACTCGCTCAACCCCGTGCCTTTCGTCTATGTCAGCCGCGAACATACGGACGCCCAATTAGAGGATGGCATCCTTGCCGATGTGGCTCCTTCGCTCTGCCATATCCTTGGCTTGCAGCAGCCCGCAGAGATGACCGGACATAACTTGATTCACTAATAACCAGGACCCACTCTATCTCCCCCTTAAAGGGGGAGGATCCAAAGTCTCCCTTTAAGGGAGATTTAGAGGGTCTAATACTTATTCTCTTATGCAAACTCGTCTCCCAGAGAACGCCAATCGCCCGTTGAAGAAGGGTGAGAAGTACGAACCTATCCTCAAGCCCGGGCAGGAGTACCCCGAAGTAACGCCATACAGCGTGCTGACGGGTGTGCTGATGGCGGTTATCTTCTCCGCTGCAGCGGCTTACCTCGGGCTGAAAGTGGGGCAAGTGTTTGAGGCGGCTATTCCTATCGCCATCATTGCCGTAGGCTTGTCGTCTGCGCTCAAGCGCAAGAACGCACTGGGAGAGAATGTAATGATTCAGTCTATCGGTGCTTCGAGTGGCGTGATAGTGGCAGGTGCTATCTTCACGCTGCCCGCGCTCTATATCCTGCAAGCGAAGTACCCCGGGATGACGGTGAACTTCATGCAGATATTCATGTCGTCGCTCTTGGGCGGGTGCTTGGGTATCTTGTTCTTGATTCCGTTCCGCAAGTACTTCGTGCAAGAGAAGCATGGCGAGTATCCTTTCCCCGAGGCGACCGCCACGACGCAGGTGCTGGTGTCGGGTGAGCAGGGCGGCAGTCAAGCCAAACCCCTTATCTGGGCAGCCGGCATAGGCGGGTTGTACGACTTTGTGGTGTCCACCTTCGGGTTATGGACGGAGAGCCTCAGCACCCGCATGATGGGATGGGGCGAGATGCTGGCGACGAAGTTCAAATTAGTATTCAGTATCAACACCAGTGCTGCCGTATTGGGCTTGGGTTATATCATCGGGCTGAAGTACGCGGCGGTGATTTGCGCGGGTTCGTTCTTCGTATGGTGGGTGTTGCTGCCTTTGTTAGGCAGCGTCCCCGGTATGGAAGCCGTTGACCCGCAGGTGATGTTCACGCAGTACGGGCGCAACATAGGTATCGGTGCTATCGCGATGGCGGGCATGATAGGTATCGTGAAGAGTTGGGGCGTGATAAAGTCCGCCGTAGGTCTGGCAGGCAAAGAGTTAGGCGGCAAGGGCAAAGCCGTGGCACAAGCCTCGCTACGCACGGAGCGCGACCTGAGCATGAAGTTCTTGGTGCTGGCGATTGCGGTGGCATTGCTCTGCACGCTGGTATTCTTCTGGGTAGGTGTGTTGCATAATTTCTGGCAGGCATTGGTAGCCTTCTTGGTGGTAACGGTGATAGCGTTCCTCTTCACCACCGTAGCAGCCAATGCGATTGCTATCGTGGGCAGCAACCCTGTGAGCGGCATGACGCTGATGACGCTGATTATCGCCTCGGTTATCTTCGTGGCAGTGGGCATGAAAGGCGAGAGCGGCATGGTAGGTGCGATGGTGATAGGCGGCGTGGTATGCACGGCGTTGTCGATGGCAGGCGGTTTCATTACCGACCTGAAGATTGGATACTGGATAGGCACTACGCCGAAGAAACAAGAGACATGGAAGTTCCTCGGCACATTGGTGTCGGCAGCCACTGTCGGCGGCGTAATGATTATCCTGAACAAGACCTACGGTTTCACGGGGGAGAACGCGCTTGTAGCCCCGCAAGCCAACGCTATGGCAGCGGTTATTGAGCCGCTGATGAGCGGACAGGGTGCGCCTTGGATGCTCTATCTCGCCGGTGCGGTCTTGGCGCTGGTGCTCAACTTCATGGGTGTGCCCGTGCTGGCGTTTGCCTTGGGTATGTTCATCCCTCTGAGCCTGAACACTCCGCTCTTGGTAGGCGGCGCTATCTCGTGGTTCGTCAGCCGGAAGCGTGCGAAAGACGGTGAGCAAGCCGAGGCGTTGGCAGCGAAACGCAACGAGAAGGGTACGCTGATTGCCAGCGGCTTCATCGCAGGCGGTGCACTGATGGGCGTAGTGAGCGCAGTGATAAAGTTCTGCGGCGCAGAGTGCTACCTCACCGCATGGGCAAACAGCGGCTGGGCAGCGATAGTGGGTCTCATCGCCTACATTGCACTGATTATCTACTTCACCGTAGCAAGCAAGAAAGCATAAACTAATCAACTTATAAACAACTAAAATAAACGAACCAATGGTTAATTTCAAAGAACTTGGTCTTGTGAACACTCGAGAGATGTTCGCTAAGGCAATCAAGGGCGGGTACGCTATTCCTGCCTTCAACTTCAACAACATGGAGCAGTTGCAGGCTATCATCAAGGCTTCGGCAGAGACGAAGAGCCCTGTTATCCTGCAAGTATCGAAAGGTGCGCGCAACTACGCTAACCAAACGCTTCTCCGCTACATGGCACAAGGTGCTGTGGAGTATGCGAAGGAACTTGGTTGGGAGCACCCGCAAATCTGCTTGCACCTTGACCACGGAGACTCCTTCGAACTCTGCAAGAGTTGCGTGGACTTCGGTTTCTCAAGCGTGATGATTGACGCTTCTTCGCTTCCCTACGAGGAGAACATTGCGCTGACCAAGAAAGTCGTGGACTATGCTCATCAGTTCGATGTAACGGTAGAGGCAGAGTTGGGCGTGTTGGCAGGCGTAGAGGATGAGGTTGCCTCCGAGGTATCTCACTACACAAAGCCGGAAGAGGTTGTGGACTTCGCTACCCGCACGGGTTGCGACTCGCTGGCTATCTCTATCGGTACGAGCCACGGCGCCTACAAGTTCACTCCCGAGCAGTGCACCCGCGACCCGCAGACCGGCCGTTTAGTGCCTCCTCCCTTGGCATTCGATGTATTGGATGCAATCATGGAGCAACTGCCGGGCTTCCCCATCGTGCTGCACGGCTCTTCGAGCGTACCCCAAGAGTATGTGGATATGATTAACCAATACGGCGGCAAGTTGCCCGACGCAGTAGGTATCCCTGAGGAGCAACTGCGCAAGGCTGCTGCGAGCGCAGTATGCAAGATTAACATTGACTCCGACAGCCGTCTTGCGTTCACTGCTGCTGTTCGCAAGGTGTTCTGGGAGAAGCCGGGTGAGTTTGACCCGCGTAAGTACTGCGGTCCTGCTCGCGACCTGATGACCGAACTGTACAAGCACAAGATTATCAATGTGCTTGGCTCTAACGGCAAAGCAGAGTAAGCGTCAGCCATAAACAAATAACGAGAGAGCGTATGCCTTTTTCAAAGTGCGTACGCTCTCTTTATTTTTAGGATTGAAGGCTACATGGGTGAGCGCTTATGCTCGGCTTCGAGTCCGCTATGGGGTGGCTATTTTTGCCGTGTTTTTACCGTCTTTTTACCGTCCTTTTGCCGTGTTGTTTTCGAGTCGTTTTCGAGTCGTTTTCGAGATGTATAAGTAATCGTCTGTTGATGGAGTGCACGAAAACGGTTGATTATTGGCAACGGGATAGGGGAGGGATAGCACGAAATAGGGAGGGAAATAGGGGGGCAGATAGGGAAAGAACGGGGAAGGAACGGGGAGGGAACGAGGGCTTCTTCACAAAACTACCCTATAGAATACGATTTTTCTTGCATATGTCAAGAAAAAGCATTAACTTTGCAGGCGAATTTGGAGAAATTTGTTTCAGCTTTTCCCGACTTGTACCGATATATCGGCATGTAAACATCGGGATAAACAGGTTTCTGGTTTTAAGTTTCAAGTTATAACAATAAAAACTATACAATATCATGGCACTTCCTTTTATGACCGCTGACGAGGCGGCGAGACTGGTTCCTAACGGAGCCATCGTAGGTATGGGCGGCTTCACCCCCGCGGGTGCGCCCAAAGATGTTCCTACAGCCATCGCACACATGGCGGAAGCCCTGCATGCGGAAGGCAAACCTTACAAGATTGGTATGTACACGGGCGCGAGCACGGGCGACAGTTGCGACGGTGCATTGGCACGCGCACACGCTATCGATTTTCGTACCCCCTATCAGGGCAACAAAGACCTGCGCACCGAACTGAATGCACAAGGTGCGCATTATTTCGACATGCACCTGAGCGAGTTGGCGCAAGACCTTCGTTATGGCTTTATGCCGAAGCCCGACTTCGCCATCATTGAGGCGTGTGAGGTAACGGAAGACGGCGAGATAGTGCCGACGGCAGGCGTGGGCAACATGCCGACATTCTGCCGCTTGGCGGATAAGATTATCATCGAACTGAACGAAGCAATGCCCGCGACCATGCGCGGCATGCACGATATCTACGAGCCCGCCGACCCGCCTGTTCGCCGCGAGATACCCGTGTATAAGGTGTCTGACCGCATTGGTACAGACTGTATCAAGGTGGAGCCGAGCAAGATTGTCGCTGTGGTGAAGACCAACCGCCCGAACGAGGTGGGTAAGTTCTCGCCGCTGGACGAGACGACGGCGAAGATTGGTGAGAATGTAGCCGCTTTCCTTGAGGCAGAGATGAAAGCAGGGCGTATTCCTGCGTCGTTCCTGCCTATTCAGTCGGGCGTGGGGAATATCGCCAATGCGGTGCTGGGTGCGCTGGGCGAGAACCAACATATCCCGCCGTTTGAGATGTACACGGAGGTGATTCAAGACTCGGTGGTGGGCTTGATGAAAGAGGGTCGCGTGAAGTTCGCCAGCGGCTGCTCGCTGACGGTTGGCGCAGACAAATTGCAAGACATCATCGACCATATCGATTTCTTCCGCGACAAGATAGTGCTTCGTCCGCAGGAGATAAGCAACAACCCAGAGGTGGCTCGCCGATTGGGCTTGATAACCATCAACACGGCATTGGAGGCAGACATCTTCGGCAACATCAACTCGACGCATGTGTGCGGCACGAAGATGATGAACGGCATCGGCGGTTCGGGCGATTTCACCCGCAATGCGTATATCAGTATCTACACCACCCCGTCCACGGCGAAAGGCGGCTGTATCTCCGCGTTTGTGCCGATGGTCAGCCATCTTGACCACTCGGAGCACAGCGTGAAGATTATCATCACGGAGCATGGTATCGCCGACCTGCGCGGGAAGAGCCCTATTCAGCGTGCGCATGAGATAATCAACAACTGCGTTGACCCGCAGTATCGCCCGCTGCTCAACGAGTATCTGGAGATGTCGAAGACCGCGCACACGCCGCACACGCTGAGTTGCGCACTGGCGATGCACGAAGAGTTCCTCAAGTCGGGCGACATGCGCAACACGAAGTGGGAGAACTACAAGCGGTAAGAAGTATTTTCAGGTTTCAGGTTCATCCTGCCACACGACATTGACTGCACAAGTAAGCATGGTCGGTGTTGTGTGGCGGTTGTTTTGGGAGAGAGAGTCGGCAACAGGGTAGCGAGTGCGGATAGCGGTTTGAAGGATTTTTACGGATTTTCTACCAATTGTTTGCATAATTCGAAAAAAAGCAGTATCTTTGCAGACCGATTGTAGGAAGAGTCCTGCCCCCTCCTCGGCGGAGGGAAAAAGAGACAGATATTAACCATAAAAACACATTATACATTATGAGACTGATTATCGAACCGAATTATGACCTGATGAGTCAATGGGCTGCGAACTATGTGGCAGCGCGTATCAATGAGTTTGCTCCGAAAGAGGGGACTCCGTTTGTGTTAGGCTTGCCGACCGGCTCTTCGCCGCTGGGGATGTACAAGAACCTGATTGAGTTGTACGAGGCAGGGAAAGTGTCGTTCCGCAATGTGGTTACTTTTAATATGGATGAGTATGTGGGTATTCCGGAGGAGCACCCCGAGAGTTACCATTCGTTCATGTGGAAGAACTTCTTCAGCCATATCGATATCCGCCCTGAGAACGTGAATATCCTAAACGGAAATGCGCCCGATTTGGCAGCCGAATGCGCACGCTATGAGGCAAAGATAAAGAACTACGGCGGCATACAGTTGTTCCTCGGCGGCATTGGTCCCGACGGGCATATCGCGTTCAACGAGCCGGGCTCTTCGCTGACCTCGCGCACCCGCAAGAAAGAGTTGACCACGGATACGATTATCGCTAACTCACGCTTCTTCGACAACGATGTGAACAAAGTGCCTAAGACCGCGCTGACCGTAGGTGTAGGGACGATTATGGACGCGAAAGAGGTGCTGATTATGGTGAACGGGCACAACAAAGCGCGCGCGCTGCAGCACGCTGTGGAGGAGCCTATCTCGCATATGTGGACTATTTCGGCGCTGCAGATGCACCAGCACGGGATTATCGTATGCGACGAGGCGGCTTGCGACGAGCTGAAAGTGGGGACTTACAAGTACTTCCTTGATATTGAGAAGAACAACCTATTGTAAATAATTAAGAATTATGAATTATGAATTAAGAAAGCCTATACTCTGAAAACAGGCAGGCAACGCCCTCTTAATTCTTAATTCATAATTCTTAATTTAAAAAACTATGTTACAGATTTATAACACATTAACTCGTCAGAAAGAGTATTTTCGTCCTTTGCATGAGGGGCATGTGGGGATGTATGTGTGCGGACCGACGGTGTACGGGGATGCGCACTTGGGGCATGCCCGCCCTGCGATCACTTTCGACCTGCTGTATCGGTACTTGCAACACCTCGGCTACAAGGTGCGCTATGTGCGTAACATCACCGATGTAGGGCACTTGGAGCACGATGCCGACGAGGGGGAGGACAAGATAGCCAAGAAAGCACGCTTGGAGCAGTTGGAGCCGATGGAGGTGGTGCAGTACTACACCAACCGCTACCACCGCGACATGGAGCTGCTGAACGTGCTACCGCCGTCGATAGAGCCGCATGCGAGCGGGCATATCATCGAGCAGATGGCGTTCGTGCAGAAGATACTCGACCACGGCTACGCATACGTGTCGAACGGGAGCGTGTATATGGATGTGGAGAAATACGCCAAAGACTTCCCTTACGGCAAACTATCGGGGCGCAATCTTGAGGATATCAAGACCGAGACGCGCGAGCTGGACGGGCAGGCGGAGAAGAAGCATAGTTACGACTTCGCGCTGTGGAAGAAAGCGTCGCCGGAGCATATCATGCACTGGCCGAGCCCGTGGTCGGAAGGGTTTCCCGGCTGGCACATGGAGTGCTCAGCGATGGGAACGAAATACCTCGGTGAGGAGTTCGACATCCACGGCGGAGGCATGGACCTGATGTTCCCCCACCATGAGGCGGAGATTGCACAGTCGTGCGCGGCGCTGGGGCATGACACGGTGCACTACTGGATGCACAACAACATGATTACCATCGCCGGCAAGAAGATGGGCAAGAGTTACAACAACTTCATCACGCTGGAGCAGTTCTTCCGCGGCGAGCACCCGCTGCTCACAAAGCCGTTCTCACCGATGACGATACGTTTCTTCATCCTGATGGCGCACTATCGCTCGACGGTGGACTTCTCGTCGGCAGCCTTGGAAGCGGCAGAGAAAGGGTTCGCCCGCCTGCAAGAGGCATACCAACGCTTGCTGAAACTGCAAGCAACGGCAGGGGTTGCCACTACCGATGCGGCATCCGTGCTCGCGGAGAAATGCGCCGAGGCAATGGACGATGACCTAAACTCGCCGATAGTGATCTCGCTACTGTTCGACTCCGCGAAGCGTATCAACTCCGTCTTCGATGGCAAGGAGACCATCGCGGCGGAGGAGCTGGAGCAGTTACGCAAGGTATGGCAGACCTACGCGATAGACATCCTCGGCTTGCAGCTGGAGGGCGCGAGCGCGGGCGGCGACGAGGCGCAGACGCAAGCACTGCACGGCGCAGTGGACATGCTGCTGAACATGCGATTAGAAGCCAAGCGCAACAAAGACTGGGGTACGAGCGATAAGATTCGCAACGAACTGACTGCACTCGGGTTCAACATCAAAGATACCAAAGACGGCTTTGAGTGGACGCTGTAGGCAATTATGAATTATGAATTATGAGGGCATTGTGAATTACAAATTCTTAATTATTTTTGCGGTTGTTTGGTGTTTAGCAGGATTAGCAGCCTGCTCTTCGGATAATGGACGAGATGAGTCTCCCGCGGAGACTCATCTCGTGTCGTACCCCGGGCGGACATTTAGTTACAAGGAGAATTTCAACGACAGCCAGCGAAAGCAACTGGCAGCCGCGCAGGCACACGGTTTATCGTGCATGCCCGCCGACCGCAAGGAAGCCGCGCACATGAAGCGGCAGTTGGTGATGGTGGAGAATACCGATAACTATATCGTCGATTCGCTGACCCATTCTATTCCTTATCTCGTTCCTAAAGCGGCGGCGGAGTTGGAGGCGATAGGCGATGAGTGGGCGGACATCCTCGCCCGCAACGGATTGCCGCATTATCGGTTCTATGTAACGAGCGTACTGCGGACGCAGGATGATGTACGACTGCTGCAACGAAGCGGGAATATCAACGCCACCAACAAATCCTGCCACTGCTACGGCACGACTTTCGACATCGCTTACTATCGCTACGACAAGGTTACGCGCACCAATGATTTCATGCACGAGGATAACCTGAAATTGGTACTCGGGCAGGTGCTGCTCAACCACCAACGCGCAGGCAAAATCTTTGTTAAGTACGAGTGGCGTCAAGCGTGCTTTCATGTTACGGTTAGACCGTAAAATGAAAAAATATGAAAGTTTTTTGTAAAAAATTTGCATAATTCAAAATAATGTTGTAACTTTGCAGCCGATTTTTGATTAGCCGCGCCGCGATGGTGGAATCGGTAGACACGAAGGACTTAAAATCCTTTGGCCAGAAATGGCTGTGTGGGTTCAAGTCCCACTCGCGGTACAAGAGACGCACGATAATGAAACGACGCAACTCGCTGGTTATATTGTTCGCCATAGTAGCCCTCTGTATGAGTGGAACTATGGACGCTCAAGTATCGTTCAATCCTGCTTATGCAGGAGGTTCGGTGCATCGCTTGACCATGGGTGTGGATGCGTTGTACTACTACGGTGATATCTGTCCTGTATTGGACCATCCGATGTCTATTCCCCCTCGAAAAGAAAACTGGGGAGGCGGACTAAATTTCAGTTACACCTACCAAGTGCTACCCCAATTAGGCTTGCGCGCGACAGTTTCGGGTGGTTATTTGCGTGGAGCAGCTAACGATGAGGAATACGATTATTGGATAAACAAAGGGAAGACCCCAAAAAGCGGCACAGCGGGCACCACATATGATGTTGGTAGTTTCAAAAGCGGCTTTGGAGAGTTGGATTTTGGTGTAGAATGGTATCCTATCCCCAATAGTGAAGGCGGGTTGTATATCTATGTTGGTGTGGGCGGTTACTTAGGTGCAGTATATTGTGACTTCGCAAACAAACTGCACAATCCCGGGGCGCTGATGTATCCTGATGCTAGTAACGCCTATCGCAAGCCCGGGTGGCGAACCTGTATCACTCCCGTTGTGATAGGGGAATTGGGCTATAGTTTCCGTTTGGCAAACGGGCATACACTAACTGTCAAAGGCTCTCTGCATAATGGTCTGCTCAATGTAAACACTAGCAATCCTGAGTTGGGTGTCAACATGGACGGCTGGGGGCGTGGCGATATCAACAAGGCTGATTTCAGTTACGAGAGTGGTAGTATCAGTGTTGAGAATGCCGGCAATAGTGCGTGGGGACAGTTCACAGACGGCTATTTTACCATCGGATTGGCGTACACATTTGATGTTGGCAAGGCAAGCAATAGCAATGCTGCTTACCGTGGAAAGAGCAGCAGTGCTCGAAGCACAAATAATAGTATTTCTGCACGCAACACCAAGGTGAACAAGAAGGCAAGCACATACAAGAAGAAAGTCAGCAAGAACCGCAACAAAGCCTTCCAAAAGAAGAACAAGAAAGGCGGTCGTATCGCTTGGTAAGTTCGAAAAGATTATCTTACATCAAATAAAGAACTGTCTAACACATTGTTAGGCAGTTTTTTATGTGCCTTTTAGCAAGTTTCTCACTACAACAGACGTAATAGTTTCACAAAACTGTCCGATGTGCCAATTATACTGCAGAAAAATGAAAAAAAAGGACATTTGTTTGCATATATGGGAAAAAAGTAGTATCTTTGCGGCAAATTTGCGGAACACCAACCATGGCGAATAAACATAAGATTATCAACGACCCTGTTTTCGGTTTCTTGAGTATTCCGAACGATTTGTTATACGATGTGTTACAACATCCGTTGGTACAGCGTTTGATACGCATTCGTCAGTTGGGTCTCTCCTATCTAGTTTACCCGGGTGCTATGCACAGCCGCTTCTCCCACTCGCTGGGAGCAATGCACTTGATGAGCGAGGCGATAAGTTCGCTTCGCGGGAAAGGTGTGGACATCAGCGAGCAAGAAGCCACAGGCGCGCTGATAGCCATTCTGCTGCACGACGTGGGGCACGGTCCCTTCTCACATGTGCTGGAACACACCCTCGTGGAGGGCATCACCCATGAGGAGATTTCGCTCATGATGATGGAGCGTATCAATCGTGAGTTGGGAGCTCGCGAACAGCAGTTAGCGATGGATGTGGCGGGTTCGTTCGAGCGGACAGGACCGCTGGCAGAGGCGATAGCCATCTTCAAGGACGAGTACCCGAGGCATTTCCTTCATCAGTTGATCTCGAGTCAGTTAGACGTGGATAGGATGGATTATCTCTGTCGAGACTCGTTCTTCACAGGCGTGCAGGAAGGGCGCGTGGCGAGCGAGCGACTGCTGAAGATGCTGAACGTGGTGGACGACCGATTGGTGATTGAGCAGAAGGGTATCTACTCGGTGGAGAAGTTCCTCGTAGCACGGCGGCTAATGTACTGGCAGGTTTATCTGCATAAGACCTCCGTGGCTGCCGAGCAACATCTGATAAAGATACTTACACGCGCGAAAGAACTCGCGCAACAAAGCGTGCAACTCTTCTGCTCCCCCGCCTTGCACTATTTTCTCTACAACCATGTTACCGCCGATGACTTCTTGTTGGAACAGTACGCGCTGCTGGACGACACAGATGTGCTGTCCGCCATCAAGGTTTGGATGTCAGCGGACGACATCGTGCTCTCCACGTTGAGCCGTTGTTTCATTAACCGCCAACTCTTCCGCGGCAAACTGCTAACGGCTCCGCTCACGGACGAAGAGAAAGCCATGCTGCGCGAGCACTATGCTAATCTGCTGCATATCAGCGAGAAGGAGACGGAGTACTTCTTCGTGGAGCACGTCTCCACCTCGAACACCTACTCTGAGAAAGACGACTCTATTGATATCCTTTACCAAGACGGCTCGGTGCGCGATATAGCCGCCGCCAGCGAGATACTCGATCTGAAAGCCCTCACGCGCAAACCGCAGAAACTATATGTGTTTCAGTTGGACCGCCTAAGGGAAAAAGGATAAAGGATAAAGGATAAAGGATAAAAGACATATTACCTTCGTCTGTGGAGTTTCAGAGTCAAAACTATTTAGTCTTTAATCCTGTTTCCTTAATCCTTCATCCAACAAAACTAATCAAACCTTCATCCTTCATCCAAAATATGCAATTTACTGCTCAACAAATAGCCGCCGTGTTAGGCGGGAAGATTTACGGAGATGCCAACGCCACAGTGCATGATGTCGCGCCCATCGAGAACGCGACCGAAGGACGTTTGTCCTTCGTTTGCGAGGAGAAATACCTATCCCATCTGGACACTACGGGGGCATCAATTGTGCTGATTACAAGTAGCCTGCTGACTGATTCCATTACCGCCGTCAGCCGCGAGGGGAAAGCCACGCTTATCGCCGTAGAGAACGCTCGCGGAGCGATGGCACAACTGCTGAAGATGGTTGCTGAGGTGATGAACCCGCGCAAGCAGGGCATCGAGCAACCCGCCTTCGTGAGCGAAGGCGTGGAGGTGCCCGCAGACGCCTATGTTGGCGCTTTCGCCTACATCGGCAAGAACGTCCGATTAGGCAAGGGTGTGCAGATTTATCCGCAGGCGTATGTCGGTGATAATGTACAGATTGGAGACAACACAATCCTCTACGCAGGCGTGAAAATCTACGCCAACTGCAAGGTAGGAAACGACTGTATCCTGCATGCTGGAGTGGTGGTTGGTGCTGACGGATTCGGCTTCGAGCCCGACGCACAAGGCGTGAATCAAAAAGTGCCGCAGATAGGCAATGTTATCATCGAAGACGACGTGGAGATAGGTGCGAACACCACCATCGACCGTGCCATGATGGGTGCCACTATCGTGCGCCGGAACGCCAAACTGGACAACCTCGTACAGGTGGCGCACAATGTGGAAGTGGGCGAATCTACCTTCATGTGTGCGCAAGTGGGTGTCGCCGGCAGCAGCAAGATTGGCAACCACTGTATCTTAGCCGGACAAGTGGGCGTAGCGGGACACATTGAGATAGCCGATCGATGCGTCTTCGGCGCGCAGGCAGGCGTGGCAGGCTCCGTACGCAAGCAAGGTATGTACCAAGGCTCACCCGCCATCGACGCAATGAACTGGCGTCGCTCCTCCGTAGGATTCAAGCAACTACCAGATATAATGAAGAAAATCAATGAATTAGAGAAAAAATTATGAAACAGCATACTATACAATCGTCCTTTCATTTCGAGGGCAAAGGTCTGCATACAGGCTTGAACATCTCCGCCACCTTCCTCCCCGCGGAGGCGAACACGGGCGTGCAACTTTGCCGCACCGACCTCCCCTGCAAACCCACCTACCAAGCGCTCGCCGACTACGTGTCCGCCACTGAGCGAGGCACCGTCTTGGAGCGCGGCGCATGGAAAATCAGCACTGTGGAGCACGCGCTCTCTGCACTCTACGCCATGGGCGTGGACAACTGCCTCATTGAGGTGGATGGACCTGAGTTGCCCATTCTCGACGGTAGTGCCAAACTCTTCGTGAAAGCCATTCAAGAAGTGGGATTGCAAGAACAGGACGCCGAGCAACAGGTGTTCGTCGTAACGGAACCTATTGAGTATCAGTCTGAACACGGCAATAAGATGGTACTGCTCCCCTGCGACCATTTCGAGGCAGAGGTTACCATCACTTACCCCACCGGGCTCCTCCGCGAGCAACATGCCGAGTTGCCCGACCTGACCGACTACCCCCGCGAGATAGCCGCAGCACGCACTTTTTGCTTTGTACGCGAGATAGAACCGCTCCTGCGTATGGGGCTCATCAAGGGCGGAGACCTGCAGAACGCGCTCGTCATCTACGAAACACCCATGTCGCAAGAGGGACTCGACTACATGACCGACAAACTCGGGCAACCCCATCTCGACGCCACCAAACTCGGCTACCTCTCGCCGCTCAACTACCAAAACGAACCCTCGCGCCATAAACTGCTTGATCTCATCGGTGACATGTCGCTGCTCGGATGCCGTATCCAAGGGCGCATTATTGCCCTCCGACCCGGGCATACCTTCAATACCCAATGTTGCAGACAACTGCGCAACAAGGTGCTGAGTTGACATCGGCAAGAAACAATACAAAATACACCTTTTCGGATAAGAAAACAGGAACATTCCTTTCCGTGCGTTTTTCGCGGGTCTGTCGCGGGTCGACCGCGGGTCGTTCGACAGTCCGAAATAGTCCAAAAGGCTAATTCATTAGTAATATGGAACATAACAACATGAATTTCATCCATCCTGAAGCCAAACTGGACCCCTCCGTACAGGTCGGTCCATTCGTGTACATTGACAAAGACGTGGAAATCGGTGCAGGCACCATCATTGACGCCAACGCCACCATCCTCGAAGGCACACGCATCGGCAAGAACTGCCATATCTTCCCCTCCGCTGTCGTAGGCGCCATCCCCCAAGACCTCAAGTTCAAGGGCGAGAAGACCTATGTCTTCATCGGCGACAACACCACCATCCGCGAGTGCGCCACTGTGCATCGTGGCACCGCCAGCAAAGGCAAAACCGTCGTTGGAAACAACTGCCTCATCATGGCGTACTGCCATGTTGCACACGACTGTATCCTCCACGACCATATCATCATGTCCAACGCCACCCAGTTGGCGGGCGAGGTAGAGGTGGACGACTGGGCAATCCTCGGCGGCGGCACCCTCGTACACCAATTCTCGCACATCGGAGCACATGTGATGATTCAGGGCGGCACCCGCGTCAACAAAGACATCCCGCCCTTCATCATCGCAGCGCGCGACCCCGTTTCCTACTGCGGTATCAACTCCGTTGGTTTGGGACGCCGAGGCTTCACCAAAGAGCAACTGTCCTCTATCCAAGAGACCTACCGACTACTCTACATGTCCGGACTGAATGTCTCGCAGGCGCTGCAACAAATCACGGAAACTCTGCCGCAGACACCCGAACGGGACATGATTGTGGAATTCATCAAAGCCTCACCGCGCGGCGTCGTTCGCGGAATCAACTAAATAGGCGAAGTAGTACCAATGAGGGACTGCATAGCAAATGGTCATATCGTAAATTGTCAAATTGTCAAATAATCTATGGAAGAGAAAAGTTTGAATTTCATTGAGCAGATTGTAGAGAAAGACCTGCAAGAGGGTAAGAACAACGGCAGAATACAAACGCGCTTCCCGCCCGAGCCCAACGGCTACCTGCATATCGGACATGCCAAAGCCATCTGCATGGACTTCGGTATCGCAGAGAAGTACAACGGCGTTTGCAACCTCCGCTTCGACGACACCAACCCCGTGAAAGAAGATGTAGAGTACGTGGACTCTATCATGCAGGATATCAAGTGGTTGGGCTTTAAGTGGGGCAATGTCTATTACGCAAGCGACTATTTCCAACAACTCTACGACCTCGCTATCCGCTTCATCAAAGAGGGCAAAGCCTATGTGGACGAACAGACCGCTGAGCAGATAGCCGAGCAGAAAGGTACACCCACCGAGCCGGGTGTGGCATCGCCTTTCCGCGACCGCCCTATCGAGGAGAACCTGCGTCTCTTCCAAGCCATGCAGAACGGGGAAATACCCGATGGCAAGATGGTGCTACGCGCGAAGATTGATATGGCGAACCCCAATATGCACTTCCGCGACCCTATCATGTTCCGCATCATCACCACCCATCCGCACCACCGCACGGGACGAAAATGGAATGTGTATCCGATGTACGACTTTGCACACGGACAGAGCGACTACTTTGAGGGCGTAACCCACTCCATCTGCACGCTGGAGTTCGTCGTGCACCGCCCGCTATACGACTATTTCATCGACCAGTTTGCCGATACAGACTATCGCCCACACCAGTACGAGTTCAACCGACTGAACATCACCTACACCGTGATGTCGAAGCGCAAGATGCTCCAACTCGTGAAGGAAGGGCTTGTCCGCGGCTGGGATGACCCCCGCATGCCGACCGTCTGCGGTCTGCGCCGACGCGGATACACGCCCGATGCTATCCGTGAGTTTATCAATAAGATAGGCTACACCAAGGTGGAAGGTATGATTGACTTGGGCTTGCTGGAGCACACCCTCCGCGAGAACCAGAAAGAGACGGCGCCGCGCGTATGCGCCATCTTCGACCCAGTCAAACTCATCATCACCAACCGCGAGGCACAGCCCGAGACCATCGTAGCGGAGAACATCGACGGACACCCCGAGTTGGGTACCCGCGAGATGATATTCGACCGCGAACTCTATATCGAGCGCGGCGACTTCCAAGAGGTGGGTGATAAGAACTTCTTCCGCCTCAGCCCGGGCGGGCGTGAGGTGCGACTCAAGAACGCCTATATCATCCAAGCCACAGGCTGCGAGAAAGACGCCGAGGGCAATATCACCACCGTCTTTGCAACCTTCGACCCTAACTCCAAATCGGGTACCGAAGGTGGCAACCGCAAGACAAAATCGACCATCAACTGGGTGGAGTGCCAATCCTGCGTGGACGCCGAGGCACGCCTGTACGACCGCCTGTTCGCCGTGGAGAACCCCTCTGCCGAAGAAGGCGACTTCCGAGACCTGCTCAACCCGAACAGTCTGGAAATCAAGCAAATCAAGGTCGAGAGTGCACTGCGCAAAGAGTTGCACGCTACCGAGTATGTGGATGGTATTGCACAGGTGAACCACTACCAGTTGCTCAAACAAGGCTACTTCGTAGTGGACCCCGACACCACCGCTGAGCACCTCGTGCTCAACCGCACCGCATCGCTCAAAGATAACTGGCAAAAATAACCTAATTTTCTTATTTGTCAGGGCAACTATTGCCCTGACATAATTTTTCTATACTAATGAAGAAACTATCTATCTTATTGGCAATCATTGCCTTACCGCTGCTTAGTCGGGCAGCCGGCGACACCATCCGTATTGAAGCGGAGACCCTTGAACCTGTCCACTATGAGCAGTTTGGCGAGTGGTGCTTCGAGTTCAACAGTGCGACAACCATTGACGGACTCAATTACAAAGTGCAGTTCCAATATGCCTCGGACGAGGTAACGGGCACATTCACCAAAGAAAACGGACTGGTTTCCGGTATCTACAACAACTTCATCCAGTCCATCGACGAAGAGGGAAAGGTGAAGTGGATTCACCCCACCAGTCTGACTCTGACCGTTGCCAACAAGCCCACTCCCTACGAAGGACTCTTCTACCTAACGCTGGACGCTGATTTCGTGGGCGATGACGGCAAGGTCTATATCGTGCACGGCGAGGCAGACCAAATCGTGCCACGCGACACCATCCAATACACTTTCGCAGAGACTGACCTTCACATCATCGGCGACACAGCGTTCCAAGTGGTGGGCAGATTGCAAGACGGCACGGAAGCCGCCGTGCAAATCAACAACCCCGCCATAGTCGGCACCTACTCACTGGCAGACCTCGTGCAGTCCGGCACTCACTTGCAACTGCCTGATGGAAAGAAAGTTACGCTCCTATATGACGACCACGACCTGGCTTCGCTGCTCTCGAAAGACACAGTAACGATGAGGGGAAAGCAATACCTCTTCCAATTCAGTTTCCTCGCTACCGACACGGTGCTCTACGAACTGCGCATGACCCACACCGTGGAAGCGCGTAAGGACACCGTGGACATCACCATCAACAACCTGACCATTGACGACTCCAATCTGACCTCCTCGCGTACATTATTGTTAGACGGCTACAACGAGCAGTATGAGGTGCTGATGGAGATCGTTGCTTTCACCCCCACAGGCACTTTCACTTCTCCTGATGCCGTAGTAGGTATCACGAAGCACTCTCCCGCAGGCGACTCATACACCTATAGCCTCTATGCCGAAGTCTCTGTCAGCACGCAGAACGATTCTACGACCGTCCATGCCGACATCATCGCGACCGACTCTTCCTACTACCGAATCACCATGCGGCAGTTGGTTGCTCCTACCAAGGATACTATCGCGCTTGCTTTCGATACCCGCGCCTACATCGTGCCTAAGAGTAACGGCGGCAGTTATCAAATCTATAACATGAACGATGACTACCTGATTTCGGTAGCGTTTCTCGCCGATAGTTTGGAAGGAGCGTTCTCATCTCGCAACGGCGACATCGTCTCCCAATACACCTACCTCCACCACGCTGTCCGTCGCCCCTCAGGCAAGATGGATACGGTGATTGCGAAGATTGCTGATACTGAGTGCGTGGTTCGCCAAACGGCAGACAGTATCTTGGTGGATGCCGCTATCAAGGACTACGATGGCACCCTGTACCAAGTGGCATTCTGGTACGCTGTTCCCGTGCCCAAAGACACTATTGATGTAACCATCGGCAAGGCAGCATTCTACAATGCTTTGGAGTACGGTTCATTCCAACTATACGGCATGTCCAACGATAGTGCCTATATCGTCTCGCTCAGCCCCAATGCGGACACGCTCGCAGGAACATGGACAATGGATGGTATGTTCAAGCACTCCGACTTCTACGATGTCTATACCTTCATGTACAAACTGGACGCCAACCAAGTAGCAGCAGAGGTCATCTATCTGTTGGAAGGCGAAGCCACATCCTTTGTCCGTAACGACACCGTGTTCATGGATGCACGCTTTATCTGCTCGGATGATCGGATGTATAACCTCCATTTCATTGCCGACACCCACACGCGCCTCCAACACGACGCGGAAGAGGGCGAGATAGACCATACCTTCTCGGCAGACGACAAGGTGCTGTTTATCACCAGGTATTTTGAACAACACGGCGAAGTGTTCCTGAGTTTACTCGGCAAGGGCAACAACCGATATCCCTTTGCACAGATAGGCTTCTTCATTGAGGCAATGGATGCCACCTACACTCTCCCTGAGGGCGACTATCCTATTGACTACACCTATCAACCCGGTACCGTGGAGGCTTCACCCGGCGTAATGTACTACCAAGCCTATCCCTCTTATTTTGGCTACTTAGACAGCGAGGGTTATCTTATTGAGCCTTTCTGGTTCCTCTTCAGCGGAAATGTAAACATTCAGCATACCGCCAATGGTATCCGTATGGAGGTGAATGCGCTCAACTCCTACGACCGTCCCATCCACCTCGTCTATGAGGGTATGCCCGTTATGGACGCCATAGAGGAAGTAAACGCAGAGAAGAACTCGCCCGCAAAGAAATACCTCCAAAACGGAGAACTCCGCATTCGCCGCGCTGATGGTACTATTTTCACCGTATTGGGGCAAGAGATAAAAGATTAAGGATAAAGGATGAAAGATAAAAGACTTATTACCTCCGCCTATGAGTTTCAGAGTTGAGACAATTTCGTCTTTTATCCTTTATCATAGTTCCTTCATCCCATTAATACTATGGTTCTCAACTATATATGGATAGCGCTCATCCTGATTGCGGTTGTGGTCGGGATAGTGCAAGCCGTGTGCTTTGGTGAGGTGGGTATCTTCAGCGAGATACTCAACTCCACCTTCGCCAGTGCGAAGACGGGCTTTGAGATATCCATTGGCTTGACGGGCGTGCTTTCGCTGTGGATGGGTATCATGAAAATCGGCGAGCAGGCAGGCGTCATCCGCTCCATGTCGCGCGCCGTGTCTCCTTTCTTCCAGCGCCTCTTTCCCGAACTGCCCAAGGGACACCCCGCTTTCGGTAGCATGCTGATGAACATCAGCGCCACCATGCTCGGCATAGATAATGCCGCCACGCCGCTCGGCTTGCAAGCGATGAAAGAGATGCAGGAGAGCAACACGGAAAAGAGCCGCGCCAGCAACTCAATGATCATGTTCCTCGTGCTGGTTACCAGCGGGCTGACCCTCGTGCCGGTGAGTATCATGACCTACCGCGCACAACTCGGTGCCGCTAACCCTGCCGATGTCTTCCTACCTATTCTCCTCGCTACCTATTTCGCCGCTATGGCGGGACTTATCTCCGTGGCTATCGCACAGAGAATCAATTTGTTCAACCGTATCGTGTTGGGTACGCTGGGGGGACTGACACTTTTCGTCGGCTTGGTACTTTGGGCAGCATTGGCGCTGCCACAAGAGGTGGTGAGCAAATGGTCTGCTGTGCTGGCGGCAGTGCTGCTGCTTGGAGTTATCTGCTGGTTTATCATCGCAGGTGTGGTGCGCAGAATCAATGTCTATGATGCGTTCATTGATGGCGCGAAAGGAGGTTTTCAGACCGCTATCGGTATCATCCCATACCTGATAGCCATGCTTGTGGCAGTGGGTATGTTCCGCGCCAGCGGAGCCATGGATATGCTGGTGGCAGGCTTAGGTTGGGTGTTCGCTGCTTGCGGACTAAACACCGACTTTGTGCCGGCATTGCCCACTGCCCTCATGCGTCCCCTCTCGGGTAGCGGTGCACGAGGCATGATGGTGGACGCTATGGTGCAATATGGAGCCGATAGTTTCGTTGGGCGATTGGTGAGTATTGTGCAAGGAAGCACCGACACCACCTTCTACATTATCGCCGTCTATTTTGGTAGCGTGAACATCAAGGACACCCGCTATGCGATACTCTGCGGACTGATAGCAGACTTCTTCGGTATCCTCGCTGCCATCATATTGGCATACATTTTCTTTGGATAAAAGATAAAGGACACAGGATGAAGGACTTATTACCTTCGTCTCTGTGTTTTTAGGAACGAAACTATTTAGTCTTTCATCCTGTGTCCTTTATCCTTAGTCCTCCAAAAACTATGATATCTTTCCTTACATACAACGACACCGAGGCACCTACGCCTTTTGAGTTGGCGGAAGTAGGGTTAAACCCACGACATGTGGCGCGTTGGATTCGTGCTGTAGCAGCAGAGTACGGCTATAGCGTGGGCAATATCAACTACCTGTTCTGCAACGACGAGCAGATTCTTGCGGTCAACCGTGAGTTCTTGCAGCACGACTACTACACCGACGTCATCACCTTCGACTACACCACCGCCCAGTGTCTCAATGGCGACATCTTCATCTCGCTTGACACCGTGCGGAGCAACGCGGAGATGGTTTCCGCCTCGTTTGACCACGAATTGTTGCGCATCCTCATCCACGGCGTGCTACACCTCACAGGACAAGCCGACAAAACCCCAGAGACCAAAGCAGAGATGACCCGCAAAGAGGAGGAAGCGCTGCTTCTAATTAAGAATTGAGAATTAAGAATTAAGAGGGCACTGCCTGTCCGGGTGCGCAGGCGTCCCCGCCTGCTAATTAAGAATTAAGAGGGCGTTGCATGCCCCCATCAGAGTACTCCGAATTTTCTGAGAACTCTGATTACTTTGATAATTCCGATAACAATAATAACTAAAAAACAACTCATATGAAACAAAACTCCGAGTATCGTGCTCAGGCGCGTGCGGCATTAGAAGGCCGCTGGACAGAGGCTGTCCTTATGTTCCTCATTCTTATCATTGTGGCATGTGCTTTCAGTGTGCCATTAGGCTTTGTATCGGGTGTATTCGCCACTCGTATGCCGTGGTTAGCCGAATCTATGTCGGGCTGTTCATTACTTGTTTCTGTACTGATTATCATGCCCTTGGGCTATGGTTTGACCAATGCCCTCCTTTCTTTCGTGCGCAGCAACGAAGAGGGAACAAGCGGTCTCAGCGAGATGTGGCATTTCTTTCGCCGCGACTACTCTCGCTCCGTACCCGCTTTGCTGCTGGTGATGGTATTCAGCACACTGCTGGGTATCGTAACATTAGGCATTGGGGCTATTGTATTGAGTTATGCTTATGGCATGGTGCCTTACCTATTGCGCGACTATCCTGAACTAAGTGCACGCGAGGCTTTGCGCACAAGCAGTCAAATGATGAAAGGGCACAAATGGGACTTATTTGTGCTTGACCTCTCTTTCATTGGTTGGATTCTGCTGGGCATTATGACCGCCGGCATCGGTCTGCTGTGGGTAGCGCCGTACATGGACACCACCCATGCTGCTTTCTACGAAGATTTGAAGAACGAGTGTATTGAGGAGGAGTAATCCTCTCGCACGTCTATCTCCACAGGCGCGTTGAGGTAGAGCGGCATGTTCTCCTCCACGTGCCCTGCGGGGAAGTTGAACACCACGGGATAATGGTACGGCTCTACAGCGTGCCGTATCGTTTCATAGATCGTGCACCCCATAGAGGGGTCGTCTTCGCAGTCGTTGAACTGCCCCACTATCAGCCCGCTAAGGTTGGCTAATACGCCGCTCAACCGCAGGTTGTTCATCATGCGGTCAATGTGGTAGTGGCGCTCCCCCACGTCCTCGATAAAGAGAATGAGAGGAGACCCTCCCCAGCCCTCCCTACAAAGGGAGGGGGATAAAGATAAAGGACTTTCATTGGATGAAGGACTTATTACCTTTGTCTCTGAGGCATCTTTGTATTGGGTGCGGCCTAGAGACCGCACCTCCTTGAAGTCGTTACTATTTAGTCTTTTATCCTTTATCCTTAATCTTTCATTCAGTCCATACGCAGTCCCCTGCAAGCCGTATAGCACACTCAGGTTTCCGCCTATGAGTGTGCCTTTTGTTTTCCCTGCCCTGTTGAGCGGGTGCGCCGGCAGTTCATAGTGCAGCGGCTCTTGCGCTAATGCCCGTTGCAGGAAGGATGAAGGATGAAGGACACAGGATGAAGGACTTAATCCATTCGTCTCTGAGATTCCCTTGCACATCATCGCGTGTATCGTGGCCTGCCCCGTTTGGGCGGCGAGCATGTGTAGCGCAGTGATATCGGAGAAGCCGATGATAGGCTTGTGGATAGGAGGAATGCGGTCGATGATACGCTGCAAGCCATACCCTCCGCGGGCGCATAAAATCATATCCACCGCAGGGTCTGTCAGCGCTTCTGCCAAGTCTGCCACGCGCTCGTCATCGCTCGCTGCAAAGCGTCCGACCTTTCCGCGGGCATGCGCCGCCTCGCTCACCTCATAGCCCCACCCGCGCAGCACCTCTGTCGCACGGTCAATATACTGAGGGTCTATCGCCCCCGAAGGAGAAACAATCTTTATCTTCATCGTTATGTTCCCGGCAGTTGCCGTCTATTTGCCTGCAAAGATACTGCTTTTTCTTGAATTGCGCAAATAAAAATGCGCGTATTCGTATCGGCTTAGGAGTAGAGCCTGCCAACAATGTAGTTGACAAGGCGTTGGGGAAGGAGCCAATGGAGGAAGGCAAAGATGTGGTACTCTGCTCCTCCGATGTACTGCGGACGAGGGTGGCGGGCAGTGGCGATACGGTAGAGGCAACGCGCCATCGCCTGCGGCGTCAGTCCGTGTTGCTCATCGCGCTCCATAGCAGCCACCGCCTGTTCGGCATGGGGGTAGGAAGCCGAAAGTTGTGCGTTGCGCGTTAATGTGTTCACTTTCTTTCGGGCAGCGGTGAAGCCTGTCTTCACATCGCCGGGCATGAGTACAGAGACGCAGATACCATAGTCGCGCACCTCGTTCTGTAAAGCGAGTGCAAAGGCATTGATGGCTGCTTTGCTGGCAGAATAGAAACTCTGGTAGGGGATAGGAAGGATAGCCGCCACACTACTGGTGAAGATGATACGCCCCTGTCGGCGTTGGCGCATGTGGGGCAGCAGGTGCTGCACCACTGCCACGGCACCCGTAAAGTTCACCTCCATCTGTCTGCGCACATCGGTTATCGGCGTGCATTCGGCAGGTCCGGATATGCCAAATCCTGCATTGAGGATAAGGACATCGATATGGTCTGTGCGCCGCATGACCTCTGCCACGGCTGATTTCACACTCTCTTCGTTGGTTACATCGCAGGGGATAGTGCCTCGGCGCGACAAGTCAAACACCTGATATCCGCGCTCGGCGAACAAAGCCGCCGTCGCTTTTCCTATGCCCGATGAGGCACCCGTGATGAGAAGGGTTGGTGTGATGGGTTTATGGTTGTTCATTGCTAAAACAGGAAGGGACAAGTGCTGCATACCTCACAGCACTCGTCCCTTCTTCCTTAGGATTTTCCCATAAGAGGAAACTTACAAAACATTCAGTCCTTTGAGGATTTCAGTGGTCTTGCGCACTGCAGCCTCAGAGTCTTTCAAGCGTGCAGCCTCTGCCTCAGTCAGTTTGAGTTCGAGCACCTTCTCGATACCGTTTTTGCCGATGATACAAGGAACACCGATGGTGATATCGGACATGCCGTACTCACCCTCAAGTGCAGCGGCGCAAGGAATCATCTTCTTCTGGTCTTTGATGATAGCCTCAGCGACACTTGCAGAAGCGGCACCCGGAGCCATCCAAGCGCTGGTGCCGAGCAAGCCCGTGAGGGTTGCACCGCCTACCATAGTTGATTTCACTACCTCGTCAATCTGCTCTTGGGTCAGGAAGTTGCTGACGGGAATACCTTTGTAGGTCATGTAACTTACCAACGGAATCATCGTGGTGTCGCCGTGTCCACCGATAACAAAGCCCTCTACATCGTTGGCGTTGCAGCCAATAGCCTGGCTCAAGAAGTACTTGAGTCGTGCGCTGTCGAGCGCGCCACCCATACCGATTACTCGGTTGCGGGGCAGACCAAGTGCGTGGAGAGCGAGATAAGCCATGGGGTCCATGGGGTTGGAGACAATGATGAGGATAGCATTGGGCGAATAGGTGAGCACCTGATTAGCCACAGACTTTACGATACCTGCGTTGATACCAATCAACTCCTCGCGGGTCATACCCGGCTTACGGGGCATACCGCTGGTGATGATAACGACATCGGAGTTAGCGGTTTTGGTATAGTCGTTGGTAACACCGGTAACGACGGTATCAAAACCCATCAACTGGGCGGTTTGCATGATGTCCATAGCCTTGCCCTCGGCAAAACCTTCCTTGATATCAATCAAGCAAACTTCATTGGCTACTTCGTTGACTGCCAATACATTAGCACAAGTGGCGCCTACATTTCCCGCGCCTACAACGGTTACTTTTGACATAATTGTATAGATTTAGAATGTTAATGTTCGTTTCTTATTCCGAGCGCAAAGGTACTGCTTTTTCTCGACCCGTGCAAATAATTTTGCATTTTGTAAGGTAGAATAGTCAATTACGCCCTTAGCAAGGTTCTATATCGTCTATACACAGGTGGCAGAATCACCCAACAATCACCCAAGAATCACCCAAGAATCACCTAAGAATCACCTAAGAATCACCTAAGTTTGACAGGGGACGATTTCGGTGAAGAAAGGGCGCGATTTTTGGGAGAAAAAGGAGGGCGGTCGATAGAGAAAAGAGGGAGCCGCGGGATTTTAGGAGCGGATGGAAAGGATTTTGTGATTTTGTGCCGATTTGCTTGCGTATGTCAGAAAAAAGCAGTAACTTTGCAGGCGGAAATTATCTAATTAAGAATTGAGAATTAAGAATTAAGAGAGCAGGGTGTTTGAAGACGGATACATAGAAGTTACGGGTGCTCGGGTGCATAACCTGAAGAATATCAGCGTGAAGATACCTCGGCATGCGCTGACGGTGATAACGGGCTTGTCGGGCAGCGGGAAGTCGTCGCTCGCCTTCGACACCATTTTCGCGGAGGGGCAACGGCGGTATTTGGACACGTTCTCGTCGTATGCGCGGGGGTATATCGGCAACATGCAACGCCCTGATGTGGACAAGATAACGGGGTTGAGCCCTGTGATTTCCATTGACCAGAAGACGACGAGCCGCAATCCGCGTTCGACGGTGGGCACTATCACGGAGATATACGACTACCTGCGACTGCTCTACGCCCGCGCCGGCGAGGCACACTCGTACCTGACGGGGGAGAAGATGGTACACTATACGGACGAGCAGATAATAGACCTGATTCGTCGGGAGTACGCGGGGAAGAAAGTGCTGCTGATGGCACCGCTGGTAAAGAACCGCAAGGGGCACTACAAGGAATTGTTCGACACGCTGCGGAAGAAAGGGTATCTGCATGTGCGCGTGGACGGCGAGGTGCAGGAGTTGCAGTTGGGGATGAAAGTGGACAGGTACAAGCAGCACACGATAGAGGTGGTGGTGGATAGGCTGCTGGTGAAAGATGAAGGATTAAGGATGAAGGATGAAAGACGAAATGGTTTCGACTCTGTAGTCCCCTTGCCTGAATCTCCTATGGTGCCGCTTGGAGACCGCACCTCCTATACAGCCAGTGCACCCGATGGTATTGGGGAAACAGAGGATATGGTGCGGCTGCGGCAGTCGGTGGATAAGGCGATGACGCAGGGCGATGGGGTGATGATTGTGTGTGAGCACGGGAGCGAGAAGGTGCGCTATCTGTCGCGTAACCTGATGTGCCCCACGACGGGGCTTTCGTATGCCGACCCTGCGCCGCATACTTTCTCGTTTAACAGCCCGCAGGGTTGGTGCCCTTGCTGCAAGGGACTGGGGCGGATACGATTGGAACAAGGAAGCATGGCACGAGGAGGGTTGTCGGATGAGGTGCTGGAGGACGTGGTGCATGATGCGGACTGGTATGAGAAACTGGTGGCATTGGCGAACACGACGGGTAGCGCAGAGGAGGATGTTGCGTCCACGGAGGAAGAGCAGTGGACAGAGTGCCCTGTATGCCACGGGAAGCGGCTGAACCAAGAGGCGTTGAGTTACAAGATAGCAGGCTATGGCATTGCCGACTTAGCGGAGATGGATATCGACGAGTTGGTGCGGGTGGTCAAGAGCGATGCTTTCTCCTTGAAAGGACTGACCGCGACGCAGTTGGCGGTGGCAAAGCCGATAGTGAAAGAGATAGGCAAACGGCTGGAGTTCATGCAGGGCGTGGGGCTGAGTTACCTGTCGCTAAACCGCTCGTCAGACAGCCTATCGGGCGGGGAGAGCCAACGCATACGCCTTGCGACGCAGATAGGGTCGCGGCTGGTGAACGTGCTGTATATCCTTGACGAGCCGAGCATCGGGCTTCATCAGCGGGACAACGAGCGGCTGATTCGGTCGCTGAAAGAGTTACGCGACATGGGGAACTCGGTGATAGTGGTGGAGCACGACGAGCAGATGATGCGCGAGGCAGACTACGTGGTGGATATAGGTCCGAAGGCGGGACGGTTGGGCGGCGAGGTGCTGTTTGCCGGTACGCCTGAGGAGTTGATGCAGACGGATACGCTGACGGGAAGGTATCTTAAACAGGACCCACCCCATCCCTCCCTACAAAGGGAGGGAGAAGACTCCCTTCGGCTCCCCCTACAAAAGGGGAGTGTAGAAGAATTACCTTCGTCTATAGATACTAATCTTACCCCCTCCCTTGGTAGGGAGGATCGGGGTGGGTCCTCTTCCATCATCTTGCGGGGGTGTCGGGGGAATAACCTAAAGGATGTAACGGTGGCGTTTCCGATAGGGAAGATGATTGGCGTTACGGGAGTGAGCGGGAGCGGGAAATCGACGCTTATCAATCAGACGCTCTACCCTATCCTTTCGCAGAAGTTCTACCGCTCGCTACAGAAGCCGCTTGCCTACGACAGCATAGAGGGTATCGAGTTGATAGACAAGGTGATAAACGTTGACCAATCGCCTATCGGGCGGACACCGCGGTCGAACCCTGCGACCTACACGGGGGTATTCAATAGCATACGCGACCTATTCGCCCAACTGCCCGAGGCGAAGATACGCGGATGGAAAGCCGGGCGGTTCAGTTTTAACGCGAAAGGCGGTCGGTGCGAAGAGTGTGCGGGCAACGGGTACAAGACCATACAAATGCATTTCATGCCCGATGTGTATGTGCCTTGCGAGGCATGCAGCGGGCAACGCTACAACCGCGAGACGCTGGAAGTGCGGTTTAAGGGGAAGACGATAGCCGATGTGCTGGATATGACGGTGAATCAGGCGGTGGAGTTCTTTGAGAGTCAGCCGTATATCCTGCGGAAGATAAAGACGATACAGGACGTGGGGCTCGGGTATATCAAGTTGGGGCAGTCGTCCACCTCACTGTCGGGCGGGGAGAGTCAGCGTATAAAACTGGCGACTGAGTTGGCGCGTCCCTCAACGGGCAGGACGCTGTACATCCTCGATGAGCCGACGACAGGGTTGCACTTTGAGGACATACGGGTGCTGATGGGTGTGCTGCGACGGCTGGTGGACAAGGGGAACACGGTGGTGATTATTGAGCATAACCTCGATGTGATACGCGCTTGCGATTGGTTGATAGACATGGGTCCCGAGGGCGGCAAGCACGGGGGAACGGTGGTGGCATGCGGCACACAAGATGACCTGCGGCGATGCGCGGAAAGCGTTACGGGAAGGTATCTTTAACTCCGCTGCGCTTCGTGTAATAAACTTCGTGTATTTAACTACGCTGTGCTTCGTGTTGGGAACTTTGTGTTGGGCACTTCGTGTTAGTAGGAACTGACCCATGTGAAATACCCTATGTAAAACGATTATGAACTCTTCGTTGGCGATATTGGCTTTGGTGATGGGAGTGATATTCATTACTCCTTTGGTTTGCAGGCGGTTGCATGTGCCGAGTATCGTCGGGTTTATCCTGATGGGTGTGGCGCTGGGACCGCACGGGTTGGGGTGGATAGCGGAGAGCGAGACCATCCGCGTGCTGGGGAATATGGGTATGCTCTATATCATGTTTCAGGCGGGTGTGGAGATAGACATGAACGACTTTCGGCAGTATCGCCATAGCGCGTTGGTGTTCGGCGTATATTCTTTTCTTATTCCTTTTGCCTTGGGTTTTTTGAGCAGTTGGCTGCTGGGGTTCGGGTGGAGCACATGTGCGCTACTGGGTGCGATGTACGGTAGCCATACGCTGATGACCTATCCGATAGTGAGCCGCTATGGTGTGCAGAAGAACGCGGCGGTGAACATCGTGGTGGGCGGTACGATGGTGTCTATCACGCTGTCGCTGCTGGTGTTGGCGGTGCTGAAGAGTCAGATACTGACGGCATCGATGACCATGTCTCCGCTGGCGTGGTACGGGATGATGGCGGGAAAGATTGCGCTGTTTGTGGTGGTAACGGTGGTAGTGTTCCCGTGGCTGGCGCAATGGTACTTCAAGCGCAAGAAAGAGCTTGTGTCTTCATTCATGCTGGTGATGGTGATGCTGGTGGTGTCGGCATGGTTGGCAGACTGGGCGGGACTGGAGGGTATTCTCGGTGCGTTCGTCTGCGGCGTGGCACTCAATAGGTTGATACCGAACCTGTCGCCGCTGATGAGCAGTATCACCTTCTTTGGCAACAGCACCTTTGTGCCGCTGTTCCTGCTGGGGGTCGGGATGATGATTGATGTGTCGCTGCTGTGGAAGGGCTGGACAACGGTGTTGATTGCGGGGGTAATGATACTCACGAAGTTAGCGGGCAAGGGCTTGTCTGCGTGGGTGGGGCAATGGTCTTTCCACCTATCGAGCGAGGAGCGGCGGCTGATGTTCGGCTTGACGCATGCCACGGCAGCGGGAACGCTGGCGATAGTAACCATCGGCTATCAGGTAGGGCTGTTCAGCGCGGAGATACTGAATGCCGCGGTGCTGATGATACTGGTGCTCTGCACCTCGGCATCGTTCATCACGGAGCATGCGGCGAAGCATATCGCCTTGCAGGAAGAGGCTTTGCTCGAGAGCGATAGGACGGAGGATGATTGGCTGATGATGTCGGTGGGGGAGCCCAGACAAGTCGGGATGCAAGCCCCCGCTACCGAGCAGTTGAAAGAGTTGAGCCGGCTGAGCAGTCTGCATGAGTCGAAGTTCGTGCTGTGCAGCGACTGGCAGGATGCGGAGAGCATGGTGGAGCGGACAAGCACGTCCATTGCTATCTACCATGAGCATCAACCGCTGAACACCGTGAGCCGTCTGCTGGTGGCGGTGCCTCGGTATGCAGAGAAAGAGCATGACTTCATCTCATGCTTCGGGCAGGTGCGGCGATTGAGCAGCCAGATAGGTGCGCGGGTGGTGTTCTTCGCTAATGAGGAGACGCAACGGGCATTGCAAGCACTCTGCTGTCGCCCGGGGAAGTTCCTGCGGGCATCGTATCGTGAGATGGAGGACTGGGAGGATGTGCTGATGATAGCCAAAGAGATGGAAGCGGATGATATGGTGGTTATGATTTCTGCGCGCCATGCTACGGCAAGTTTCAATCCGTTGTTCAAACAGATACCCGACATGCTGGAGCGCTTCTTCGCAGAGCATAGTTGGCTACTTATCTATCCACAGCAGCAGATGGGCGCCGCAGTGCCGGATGTATTCTTAACTGACCTGCCGCCGACCAGCAGGTCGTGGAACCTCATCAGCCGCGCAAAGGCGTGGGTGCTTCGGCAACTACGCAAACGGCAAGTAGGATAAACCAATTTAGTACATAGC
Source organism: Bacteroidales bacterium (assembly GCA_022777485.1). GTDB lineage: Bacteria > Bacteroidota > Bacteroidia > Bacteroidales > Paludibacteraceae > Colicola. The sequence continues at coordinate 3,672 of JALFGC010000045.1, read as the reverse complement.
GCTAACGAAAAGGAATATTATCGCGCGCTCATAATTCAAAATTAATTTAGGCTAAAAACAAAAAGAGTCCGTCCTTGAAAATCAAGGTGGGACTCTTTGTTATGTCTTAGGGGTTGGAAATGTTGTGTATCTGCAAGCACTACTTGCCAAAACCTAAGCCGAAGTGGAGACCGCAGTTAGCAATCTTTTTCTCGCTCTTGGGGACAACCTCAAGATTGATACCTACGCTGAGCATGATTTTCTTCAAGTAGAAGTTCACCGACGGCGTCATGGTGTAGCCCATCGAGAATTGGAGTGTTTGCCCGCCAATGTGATGATCTTCCAACAGATAGAAGTCCTGCGCGTTACCGCCATAACGGAAGGTCCACAGGAAGGGTACGCTGATACCCAACCAATCGCAAACGAAGAAGTTGAGGCTGGGACCGACATCTGTGGTGAGATACCAATTCTTCGGTCCTGTGTAGTTCGGATTGAGTTGGGCGGGACTGAAGTTATCTTGCAATCCGAAGTCCATGCTCTCACGGATAACGACACCGACATATGCATTAGTGGTGAACTCCAAGCCGACGCCGTAACGGCTCATGTGTACAAACTGACTGGTCTCAAAGGTGGAGGTGTTGTAGAAGAGCGTGAAGTGCGCATGTTTGCGTGCGAAATAGTTCCACTTGAACTCTTTCTTCTCGTTTTTCTCGTCGGAGGAACTCGTCTCCGCAGCGAACATTGTCATCGTGCTACACAATAACAGAGTACAAAGAATTAGTTTTTTCATATCGATGGAATGTTTGAATTGTAAAAGCCTATTTTCCAAAACACGCTGCAAAGATACTACTTTTTTATGAAACATACAACTTTTCTTAAAAAAATTCATCTTTTTGGTTGCATCTTTCCTCTACAAGGTCTATTTATTCTCTCTGCATAGGCATCTGAATCACCCAACAATCACCCAAGAATCACCCAAGATTATATCGGAAAAATCTGCTTTGAGGAAAAGCGGCTATGCGAGGGGACGAGGGGAGAAAGTAATGTTTCGAGAGGAGAGAGGTGTTTCCTCACAAAAAAAGTTTTCGACTATTTGCGTATTTCTGAAAAAAGCAGTAACTTTGCACCCGTTTTTGGGGATACGACTGATTGTTCTAACACGATGAAAGGCTAAACAGGGAGTAATGTCCTATTCTTACTTTTCGATTTGGCATAGGATTAGGTATTTCTTTGCATTGGCGGCAAGCCGTTGCCGCTAATGCTTTTGTGTAAATATGTACGAGAGAAATAAATTAGTTGATTTATTTGCGTATCTCGAAAAAAAGTAGTATCTTTGCACGCAAATTGAAAACAAACTGAAAAATAGATTATATTCACTATGAAAAAAGTACTTTTAGCAATTTTGTTCGGCGCGATGAGCGTTGGTGTATTCGCCGCCAAGGATGCGGTATTGATGACAATTGACGGCAAGCCCGTGATGGCGTCGGAATTCCTCTACATCTACGAGAAGAACAACCAAGAGACTACGATAGACCAGAAGTCTATTGAGGAGTATCTGGATTTGTTCATCAACTTCAAACTGAAAGTGGCAGAGGCAGAGGCGCAAGGGATAGACACAACGGAGGCCTTCCTGAAAGAGTTGAAGGGCTATCGCGCGCAGGCTACGCCGAAGTATCTGCGGGATGATGCTGCGATAGACAGCCTTGTGGAGATGAGTTATGGTCGTATGGCGATGAACCGCCGCGCTGCACATATTGCGATACAATGCCCGATGAATGCGCCGGACAGCGTGGTAGAGGCTGCGAAAGCCGCTATTGAGGACGCTCGCGTGCGTGTAACCACGGGCAAGGCTATCAAGAAAGGGAAGAAGATGGTGCAGCAGCCGAAGGAGGATTTCTTCGCCGTAGCGCGCGAGGTGTCGACCGACCCGGGCGTGCAAGAGACGGGCGGAGAACTGGGATGGATAACGCCTTTCCGCTATATCTATTCGTTTGAGAACGCGGTGTATACCACGCCTGTGGGCGAGGTAACGGAGGTGTTCCGCACACCGTATGGTTTCCATATCGCCCTTGTGGAGGAAGAGCGCGCGCACGAGGAGGTGCATGCTTCGCATGTGATGAAGATGGTGCAGCGCGGGAATGAGGAGCAGAAAGCCGCACAGAAAGCCGCTATCGACTCTATTGCGCTGCTGCTGACGCCGGAGAACTTCGCCGATATGGCACGCCAACTGTCTGACGACAAGGGCTCTGCCGTACGCGGGGGCGACCTCGGCTGGTTCGGCAAAGGGATGATGGTGAAGCCGTTTGAGGACGCGGCATTCGGGATGAATGTAGGCGAGATAAGTGCTCCGTTCGAGAGCAACTTCGGTTGGCATATCATCTACCTGCAAGGGAAGCGCGGCATTCAGCCGCTTGACAGCATGCGTCAACAGATACTGCGTCAGGTGCAACGCGATGAGCGTATGCGCGAGGCGGATGCTTCGTTCGTGCGCAAGACCCGCGCGGAGTACAACCTGTCGGAGACGATGAGCGACCGAGAAGTGAAAGAGTACGCCGACGCGCACCTGGAAGAGAAATACGAAGACCTGCGTAACCTTGTGCGCGAGTACCACGACGGTATCCTGCTCTTTGAGGTGTCGCTGCGCGAGGTATGGGATAAGGCAGCGAAAGATACGGTGGGGCTGACGAACTACTTCGCTGCGAACAAGAAGAACTACCCGTGGGACGCGCCGCGCTACAAAGGCTGGGTGCTGCAATGCAAAGACCAAGCGACGCTGAAAGCCGCAAAAGCCATCATCAAGAACGCTGAGCCCGACTCCGTGGCTTCGTATCTGAATCAGCGACTGAACATCGACAGCACGACCTATATCAAGTTCCAACACGGGCTGTGGGAGAAAGGGCAGAACGCTGCGGTGGACAAGTACGGCTTCAAGGTGAAAGGGGCTGAATTTGAGGTAGATAGCCTGCTGCCGCATGTGGTATGCGTGGGCAAGGTGCTGAAGGCGCCGGAGGAGTACACCGACGAGCGCGGGAAAGTAACGACCGACTACCAAGACTACTTGGAGAAACTGTGGATAGAGGCACTGCGCAAGAAATACGAGGTAGTGGTGAACGAGGAAGTGATGAATGCGCTGAAAGCGCGGTAAAGAAAGCGCTTTGCGCTGTAAGAAAGCCTCTGCGGGGCTGTAAGAAAGTAAATGTAAAGAACTGCGTGTGAGGAAGCCCTTCGGGCTGTACAGGGAGTGAAGCGGAGTTATTAACAGGAAGTAAATATGAAGCGTTATTGGTGGGTCATAGCCATTGTGGGAGTGGTGCTGCTAAATGTGGCGGCACACTTCTGCGTGTTGCGGCTTGACCTGACCGATGACCAACGATACAGCCTCTCGACGGCTACCAAAGAGTTGCTCAATGAGTTGGATGCGCCCGTGGAGGTAACGGTGTATCTTGCGGGCGACCTTAATCCGTCGTTTCAGCGGCTGAAGAACGCGACGGCGGAGATGGTGGAGGAGATGGGGAAATTAAGACCCTCTAAATCTCCCTTAAAGGGAGACTTTGCAGACCCATCTTCAGAGGATTTGTCCGCATTGGGACTTACGCCTATTGTTATTCATGAGCGGGCACACAATGGGACGACGGTGCAACAGACAGTGTATCCTTATGCGTTGGTGCGCTACAAGGGACGCATGGCGGTGGT
>JALFGC010000052.1 GCA_022777485.1 Bacteroidales bacterium | reverse complement strand
ATATGCTCTATCGGATGATTTAAGGTCTACTACGCGGCTCCCCAAGCCGCATACTACGCAATCCCAAACGAAGAGGTTTTTAGAGGTATGTCTCTACCAGCCTGCAAAATGACCTATACGCCAAAAAAATGCAAATTTCGCCCACTTATTCTTGCATATTTGAAAAATTTTTCGTAACTTTGTACTCAAATTCTAAAAACCAACAATATGAACATCATTGGTCGCAAAGCAGCATGGTACAGGCGGTTGTCACCATGGATGATTTGTTTGCTGAATAAAGATACTTATAGATGGGCGAAAAGTAACAAAAAACACCAACTTTCGCCCACTTATAAATAGTCTACGTCATCAAAAAAACAGCCTCGATAGAGGCGTAATTATTGAAAAAAAATACTATACAATCTGTACTGTCTATTAGCAAATGCAAAATTAACTATTTTCCGGGAAAGGAGCAAATCCTTTCCTGTTTTTTTGCATTGCATTTACTTTAGGCCTCCATTTTGTATTTTGTCTTTTTCCTCCTCCCCCTGTTAGCCCTGTGGAGGGTACCGAAACAGGGCTAACAGGGGGGAGGAAAAATTGCGTTTCTAAATGGACACTATATTTTATAGCGATACTAACAAACTATAATCCGTACCGTCTTCTACAATGCTATGACCGGAATTGTCGGAAGCAACTACAACGGGTACAGAGAATTTGTCTTGACGCTCTGCCGGGCGATGAATGAAAAGCCCGACCAGCAGGCCGATGGCAGCGGCGGTTGGTGTCGCTATCCAGCCCCAATAACGGGTGTATTTTTGTGGAATAACAATCGTCTCGGGAACAGAGAGATTGCTTTCCGATTGCTTGCGTATACGACGCGCAGAAGCAGATAGTTGGGATTCAAAAGTCTTATTCATAATCTTTCAATTTTAGTCGTAGATAATTAGTTAATGTATTGAGGCGCGATTTGACAGTGCCTTCCGGAATATCAATAATTGCGGCTATTTCCGGTACGGTTAACTCCTGCGTAAATCGAAGTTCAAACAACATTTGTTGTGCCTCATTGAGACGGGCGAGTTCCTGTTTCAAAGCACTATCAAATGTAGCCGCGTCCAATTTCAGCGGAGTGCTATCTTCTGCAATGGGCTCATCCGTCGGAAGCGAATCAAGATATTCTTGCTCATGCTGATTTTGCCGATATGTGTTCTTGCAAAGATTGTAGGCAATGGTGAAAATCCATGCACGGAACGGTTGTCCGTCTGAATAATTCCACCGCGAAGACCATACTTTCAAGAATGTGTCTTGCATGTGATCCGAGGCTGATTCATCGTCGCTACCTAACCTGCGGAAGAAGAAACCTTGCAGCAATCGGGCATAGCGGCGATAAATTTCCGCGAATGCCTGTTCATCGTCTTTCCGACGAACACGCTCCATGAGTTGCCCGTCGGAAAGAGACTTGTAGTTCACAAACAGGGTTATCATTTTTTGTCGCTTAACAGGTTGATATATTTTTGCTTTTCTTCGTTTGACAGCGATGTCCTCGCAACGGCTGCACTCAGGTATCGTGTCAGGCGGTTGGCGTGCAATGTATCACCTGCCTGCCTGTAACTCTTGACAACCGGCGCAAGCATGACCATATAGTTGAGTTGGATACGTTCGCTGCCTTGCCACTGCTCCTCATTGACATACTGCGGCTCCAAAAGATACTCCAAGTGATATTTCTCTTCTACATTCCGCTGAGCGACAGCCATATTGTCATAGCGCTTTGCCGAATAACGGAACACCAACCCCTCGTTATAGAGCTTTAACGGAAAATCATCTGCATTAGAGAAATTGTCGTGCGGCGAGAAGTATGCCGGACGCTTGCTCTTGTTGATGATATATTCCAACACCTCATGGTAAAAATTATCTATGGAATCGTAATTCTCTTTGGCTTCAAATAGCTTGATACCAAGCGATTTACAGAGAGCGTCCCGATAGGCAGGGATGGCAAGGAACGAAATAGGAATTACTTTCTTGTCTTTGTGCAAATCCAAGGCTTCTTGCAGAATACGTGATCCATACCAAGGCACATCGCCGTTAATGAAGTATAGTGCGTTTCCCTCCATGCCGCGCATACAATTGTCGGCATAACGGAGCAAATAACTTGGGTAAACGTTGTTTTTGTACAGCAACTCGATGAGTTCATGGCTGGTCTCTTGTGTCTTTTTATCGCTGAAGCATTTGCCGCTCCTCTCCAGATAAGCGATAAGTATGGATGCATCTTGACGACCGATGTTTTCCGGAATCTGTTGCAATGCCTTTTCTGCCCACGGACTTGCGTCCTCGCCGTACATATCACGTTTTGTTTGGTACATGGCGAGGTTATATGTGAACGAATTGGGAATGTGCTTTGCCATTTCGTCCAATACAACCTTTTTGCGGTCGGTCATCCCATACTGCTCGTTGAGCATATCCGCGTATCGTGCTGCGCTGAAACACTGTTCCCATACGTGATCGTCTGTCGGGGTGGCTTGTGCCTTCTTGAGCCACAATGTTTGCTGTTGTTCGTACCATGCGGCATCGTGCTCATCTACAACAATACCGCGGATTTCTTGGGGTTCTTGCGTTTCCAAATGTGTAAACGCTTGGAGAGTCCCGATGCAGCCCAGTGCTAATACTGCTACTGCAATAATCAAATACTTTTTATCCATTTTGGTTGAAATTTTATCGGTTAATATTCAGTTTTCGAGTGCGCTCTCACTACTGCATACACCGATAAACGCAAATCGTTCATTTTTTTACAGCAAAAAATATACCACAAAGGTACAATATTTTTTCGAGATATGCTAATAAAATTTTGATTTTGATAGGGGAATGTGTTGATATTTGTTTTGTTTCCCGCTTTGTTTTGTTTTCCGCGTTGCTCATTTGCATTCTCTTCCAAATCTAAAGATTTATTTGTTTATGTCAAAATTTTTTTGTACCTTTGCACCCGAAATAGAAAAACATGTCGTTAACCTTAAATCGTGCCAGAAAATAGGAGCAAATAATATTTTATGTTTCAAATAATATAAGTTACAATGGCGATAATAATACATACTAGTTCTTCCAAAACATTATTATCTCGTATAAGATCGAAGATAATAAATGGAGAATGTATGGACTGGAAATATGATGCAGATGGTGATTTTACCCAAACGTCCTCTCAATACGAAGATAGGGCATGGTTGCACGCTGTTATAGAACTAGAAAATGAACTTATTTTTGCTATATATGGACGGAAGGACGAGCGTATGACAAAAGAAACATATACAGTATACCATTGCAAATTTGCAGAATTCCTTCTTAACACTTTTGATGCCGACATCGTAGAAGTAAATCTTACATCAATGCCCACTAAATATGATTCCATTTGAGTATGAAAACAAAATTTAAAGCATATTACCCTCTAAAACAGGAACAAAAGAAGGCTATATTTAATAGTCCAGACACTTATTTTATTTTTGATACAAATGCTTTACTTGATATTTATAGACTGGGAAAAACCGTATCAAATAAAGTAATAAGGTTATTTAAGAAATATGAAAATCAAATAAAGATACCCTATCATGTAGCAGAAGAATATCATGAACATGTGTACGATATAATGATAGAATGTGATAGCCTATATTCTACATTATTTGAAAAAATCACAGCAGATTATATAATCAAACTGATAGAGGATAATTCTAAAGATTTGTTTAAATATGAACATTTAGCAAAAATGCTTAAGAAGCATATTACGAAAGCACTCAGAGTATTTCGAAATAAAATAACCCAGGAGAAAAATTTTATATCGCAACAATTAGAAACATGGGAGTTGCCAGACGAACTTGCAGACTTTTTGGGAGATAAAGTTTTAGAACAATTTTCAGAAGATGAAATAAGACAAATTGAAGAAGAAGGAGCAAGAAGATTTGGATTGAAAGAACCTCCTGGACATGAAGATAGTAATAAAACCAATGGAAATAAGTATGGCGATTTGATTATATGGAAAGAAATTTTAAAATTTGCTGCTGCACACCCAGAAAGTTCTATAGTATTTGTTTCACGTGATCTCAACAAGGGAGATTGGCAATGGATTTTGCATGGAAGAAAATGTGGGCTTCATCCTCATTTGCTAAAAGAATTTCAAGCTATTTCTAATGGGCATATCCTTATGTATCCATTACAAGATTTTATTAATTATGCTAATGAAACAGGAAAAGTATTTAATAAAGAGGAAATAGATACGATACAAGAGATACGTTTGCCAGATATATCTAAACATGTGGAATTATGGCAACGATATATAAATTTTGATGCGCTCAAAGATATAGATTTTGGGAATGTTAAATTTGATTTGTCTCAATCTCTTCAAGAGAGAAATCCTGAAAAAAAGACTCCGGATGTGTCTGTCTCTCCTAAAGAAGATAAATAAGTATGACAGCTTAAAAATCTTTGACGGTCGAGGTTGTTAAAACTGCAACGCTATGAGCAATTTTCAAATGAATATGTATGTCTCAAAAAATAGTAACTATGCCCCCGAAAAGATTATAAGTCGTAATATATAAGGGAATGTTATCAACTCTTAACATAGAAGAATCTAAATGAAATGTGCACTGAGATTATAAATATATTAATTTAGAAAATATTTTTTTATAATTTTATTATGATTGTTATATTTGACACAAATGCATATCTTTATTTAGCGGATAATAAAGATAATGAAACAATAAGGCAACGTGTGAATCTTCTTCGTTCAGCGGAGACTAAATATTCAGAGCCTATTCATGCATTGATATGTGATACAGTAGCACAAGAACTCTTATCGCACTTAAAGGAGCCGATGTCAGCAGATGATAAATCTCGTTTTTGTGCGTCTCAAGCAATGTATTTTCATTGTGGAGACAAAAAAAATTATGGATTACTACCACAAATTTGGGTACAACTTGCAAAAGAATTAGTAGATTTTGATTATTCTCGTCTTATAAATAATCAAATATATGTTGGACGAATGCTTTTCCAACTTTCTCAGTTATCATCAATAGAGCAAATGACAACTCTAAATAATGAATTCAAACATAACATTAATAATATATATTATACAATACAGGAGACTGAACAGCAGTTTGGAATCCTTTTACAGTATATCCACGACACTTGGCTAAGGAAAAATAAATCAATATCGAAGGAGCAAAATAAGATAAATAAGGCATTGTTGAAAGAGTATGTTGAAAATGAATATGCATTAGATATTTTTATGGCTTCTGTAATAATAATGGCTCTTCAACAAGCACTATATAGAGATTGTCAGATACTACTTAAACCTACAATTGAAATGTATGAACTTATTGTGTCTCAGAATAAAATTCCCACAGAACAATTTAGATCAATGATTATAGGATTAAAAGAAAGAAGTGCTATACCTCAAAAAGGTTCTCGACTAAATACGATATGGGACACTTTAATATTATTTGCAGCAGGAAAAAGTATAGACGGAGAGAGAATTGTATTAGTTAGTGGTGACAACAAAATGATAAATGCAGCAAAAAATGTAGCGGAAAAAGAGAAAAGGGAAAATAAAGAAGTAATATCATATGTTGAATATATGCAAACGCTCCAGTTGGAAAATTTAATACCAGATGTTCTCAAAAAAGGGGACAGCATAGTCTAATGGAATAAAGGCGAAAGTAAATGCTATAATGGAGGAATCTGGTGTGGCGATTCTGCTGCAATAATTGCTTTTTTCAAAATCAGGAATTCCTTTTTCGGATGACTTAAAAGTATAAAAAAGCGACAACGCTCTATCTCGCGGAGCGTTGTCTTTCACCTTTTTAAGTGTAGATATTGGACCTGCCAATACGGACACTGTCTCAATTGACGGTGCAAAGGTAGTAATTATTTTTGATATAGCAAAACTTTTTGCAAAAAATCGTTCAAAATAATTACATTTTCTTTGTTTTTTGGCTGTTTTAGGTGTTTTTCTAGTGCAATTCGTAGTTCTTGCTCACGATTTTCCGATATATGATGCAAGAAATACAAGAGTACTAAAAGCACTGCATAGATATCGTGACGATGTTCAGCTTCGAAGTGCTGAAGAGGTCCTTTCTTAACCGCTTTTATTAACCGCAAATCAAATATATGGTTTCCGTGAGCGCATGCATTGCGGATAACTTTTAGCGTTTGCAAATAGTTTTCAAACAAAGGAATCGTATTCAAACCATAATGTTTCGCGATTTGTAGCTTGAGGTTCTGATCCAATAGGCTTTCGTATAATGTGATAATACTGCCAAGTGTCATGAACTCCAACGTCTTCCATGCCGGAGCATAGCGATCATTATGATAGCGATGATGATGGTTGGCAATGCACGGGTTCTGACGCAATGTACTGTATATCTTCTGCTCAAAGTTGTTGCGGAAATCAGCCTTAACTACTTTGGAGTTAACAAACCATGTTGGATCATTCTTATAATAGTTACTAACCGTGTAAGTGATGAACGTACGGATGTTGACTTCTATTCGGCTGATATAACGCATAAGTATATGACGCAAATCATGGTCAAAGTAGTAAAGATCAACAATCTGGTTGAAGTCTGTATCTGGTTTATATGTGTGGTCTCGCGGTTGTTGCTGTGGGTTGATTTCAAAAGGGTAGGCGTAGAAGCCCAAACGGTAGTAACCCACATCCAATAAAATCTCCTCTGCTTTCTGCTCATCGGTAATAACCATTCCGCGTGAGCGCAGCAGGGCGATCTGTTCATGAAGATATGTCGCTTTCTTAGGCATTCTTGTTAACTTTTTTCAAATTAGGTTGCAAAGATACTTAAAAACTCTGATATGTGCAAACTTTTCATCAAATTTGTCAGTAAAAAGGTGTAGTTTTTGTTTATAATGTGATTATTTTTCATTTTTATACATCATAACCCTCTCAAATCGCCACAAAATGTAAATTTATTTGTATATTTGAAAGAAATGCATTATCTTTGCAGCAAATTTGTAAATGAAAACAATATCATTCCAAGTGGTGGTATTGCGAACGAAAGATTATAGATATCAATATGCCCAATACACAACAATTACGAATGGAGGATATGAGTGTGGCTTACGTGCGCGCTCTGTGTGCTGTCAATGGCTATAGTATAGGGAGTGTTGAGCATGATAATGATGGATACGATATAACTATTAATTGTAGCGGATGCCCTACTGATAATTGCAAGAAACATTCTCCTTCTATACAAGTGCAGTTAAAATCTTCATATGCCAAAATTCATAGTAATAATGACGGAACAATATCATATGCATTAGAGGTTGATAATTATAGATCGCTTATCGATGAGAATCGTTTTAAACCTCTTATCCTAATTGTTCTTCAAATGCATGAAGATGTAAATCAATGGATAGAACAAACTACAGATTACCTTAAAATAACGAAGTGTGCGTATTGGAAATGTTTAGCGGGACAGGCTCCTACAGACAACCAAGAAACTATTAGTATACATTTTTCTGCTGCTGATTTGTTAACAGCAGAGACACTGAAAGATATAATGATTAAAGTTGCCAACGAACAACCGTTGTAATGGATAATAAGCAACAAATAGATCGAATTAACATGCAAATGTTATGCCAATATCTTGAGAAAAGAAATTGGCGACAGTTGTCTGATCTCGCTGGAGGTAAGGTCAAGCAGTTTATCTATCCTGAGAGTGAGGATGTGGTATATATACCCCTAACTAAAGATTTCTCCGATTATTACGATGTTATTAAGGATTCGTTGAAGATATTATCCATTGTAGAAAAGTCCTCAATCCAGGCGGTTTATAGTAAATTAATCAATCCATCGAGTGATTTGTTAAGATGGCGCATAGCAGATGATCTCACTTCGAGAGGGGAAATCTCCTTTAATGCTATGCAGGCAAATATAGACTATATCAAAGAATTATTGTCTGCGACATGTGTGGATATAATTAGTCCATTAACATACCATAAGAAAATTCAGACACAAGCTGTTGTGAAACAAATGGAAACCTATAAATTCGGTCAAACCGAAATAGGTAGCTATATCTTAAATATCATATGTCCATTGGGATATTATCAACATACGTTATTTGATCCGAATGCTGAAGAATTACCGCTAAGTAGGAAAATTAACCTCAGAATATTTGAAAATATAGACACTATTCAACAATCAATAAAGGATAATAGTTCCTTGGCGGACGAGAAAGTGGCAGCAGGCAATATAAGTGTCAACTTTCTTAATGCCCTAACAAGATTGTACGAGGAAAATTCTAATACGGATGTAAACATAAGTGCCTCTTGGAATGTGGATGTTCCTAATCCAATTCCTAATCCGATTACAGCGATTAAACTAGAGCCTCGTTATATTGATAAAGTAACATATATAGCAGAGAAATACATGCCGAAGGCTGAACAAAATATTACTAAGGCCTATTACGGGAAAATTACAAATATTGCAGGTGCTGCAGAAGTAGAAAGTCGGGATAAATTAATGATATCAGTGGCAGCGATTGGAGATGAGGGACAAAAAATTACTGTAAAAGTAGAATTGGATAATGCACAGTATTCACAATTAGTCACCGAAGCTTTTAATCAAGGTGCTGATGTCCGAGTTGAAGGATTGCAAACTCTAAAAGCCACATCTGTACGATTAGAAAATGCTTCGTTAAATAGACTTTCTTAATAATATCAAGTGCCTCAGTTGGCACTATTTTTCTTTATCTATTTATACTCACTTTTTCCTTTCTTCACAAGGAAACTTATCTCACTTCGTTCGAGGTATGTCAATAAGGAGTTCGTTTCACTCACTTCTGTTTTAACGATTTTTTCTTTCCCCCTTTAATAAGGTGTTCGCTTCGCTCACGGATTTGTCTTTGATCCGCAAAATTTCTTTATAGGATGGGGTCGGCTTTCCGCTTGCATTGCAGGACATGCTATACAAAGAAAGAACCCCCAAGACGAATCTCAGAGGTTCTCAAAGTGGCGGCTACCTACTCTCCCACAACAAGTGCAGTACCATCGGCGATGCTGAGCTTAACGACCCTGTGCCCTCTCTCGGCTGCCCTCGCCCCTCTCCGCTCCGCTGTCTCCCGCCTCGCTCTCTCTCGCGCCCGCGCGCATACCGACGCCCGCCCCGCGCCTCTGATGCATTTTTCTTAATCCAACGACCGCCCCTCCCTCATGAATACATAAAATCTATGGTCTCTCTAATAAGGTGTACTATCGTACGTCTGTTTTATTGGTCTCTCTTTAATAAGGAGTTCGCTTTGCTTACATGCTTGTGTATATTTTGCTTCACTTGTATTGTTTCACTTGATCCTTTTTTATACATCTCTCTAACCCCTAACTCTCTAACTTTCATTTCCTTCTTATATATTATAATAAGGTATATACGCGCGCCCCCTCGCGCGTGTACGCATAAGGCAAACGATTTTTATGTTTACGTCCCGTTGTGTCGCCGAAAATCGAAACGGCTACACAATCAATTTACCTATGTCAGATTTTTTACTACCTTTGCACTCGCAAACGCACAACAATGACAAATGCGAATAGAGGAAGCGATAACATATGCCATTATGTCGGATGGTCATGGGAAGACAACCGACCAAATAGCAGATGCAATTAACCGCAACGGTTGGCATATCCGCAAGGACGGAAAGCCTGTTACCAGTGCCCAAGTCTATGTGGTAATTTGCCGCTATCCCTCAATCTTTACTAAGGAAGCCGGACGGATTTGTGTAATGGTATGAATGTAGAACAAGTCAGAGAATTTGCATTGGGTATCAATACCCAAGTGACGGAAGAACTATTTGCGGAGAATTGGATTTCTTGGAGAATATTCGGCAAGTGGTTTTTGCTTATGCAACTCGATGCACCCGAACCACGCGTAGCGGTTAAACTGCTACCCGAAATGAGTGCAGAACTGCGTGCCCGGTATGATGGTATTCGTCCAGCCTACCATATGAACAAAACGCATTGGAACGATCTCTATCTGAACAAACTTCCCGACACCCTTGTTCAAGAACTAATCACCTCATCTTATCAGCTCATAACCTCTAAACTTCCCAAGACGCGACAAGCTCTACTATAACCTCGTGCGCCCAATGATCGCTCGAAAAAGAGAGAGAGACTTTTTTGAGAGAGCCCATATCTTTTATGTCCCATGAGTGAGTGGCGCCGTACCCCTCTCGCAATGCATCAGAGGCGCAGGGCGGGCGGCGGTATGCGCGCGGGCGCGCTGGAGGGGGCAGAGAGGCGGCAGAGCCGCCCCACACCCAGCCACGCCGATGGTACTGCACTTGTTGTGGGAGAGTAGGTAGCCGCCACTTTCAGAGCCCGAAGAGAAATCTTCGGGCTCTTTGTTTCTGCGAAAACTTCTGCTGCCATTACTTTTATTTGCATATATCAAAAAAATATACTATCTTTGCACCGTCTATTGGATAAACTATGCAGATAAATTTCCAAATACTGTGGTTGCGTCTTCGGGCTTATATCCGACATCTCTTTGGAGCATGGAATACAAGAGGCGAAGGAATACATTCTCCGTATTTGTTTTATTTGACGAATAGTTTGTTGTGGGATGATAATGCCTTCTATTGTTGGAAGGCGATAGAGCAACAGCGCGCTTTATTTCAATCCAACACCCAAGAGTTGAAGGTAAAAGATTATGGAACAGGAAATTTAGGTAAAGAGGTCGATATTCGCAGAGTATGCGACATAGCAAATACCAGCCTTGAAAAGCCGGAGGTAGCGCAATTGTTCTTTCGTTGGTTAGTCTTTCTTTCTCAACAAGCGCAGAAACCCCTCACAATTTTTGAGTTAGGCACTTCCTTGGGAATTACCACCTCCTATTTAGCGAAACCGCATTCCCGTAATCGTGTCATCACCTTTGAGGGTAGTAAGGAGATTGCGCACCAAGCACTGCAACTCTGGCAACGATTAGGTATAGACAACATTGAGTTGAAAATCGGAAACATCGACTCCACGCTTTCAGGTGCCTTATCGGGCAACAAAGTCGATTTCGCCTTTGTAGATGCCAATCATACCTACGATGCTACCATGCGCTATGTGCACCAATTGCTAAAGCATATTCACCCCAAGACTATTATTGCAATAGACGATATCCACTACTCCGAAGAGATGGAGCAAGCGTGGTATGAACTCCAGCAGTTGCCGCAAGTAACAACCACCATTGATTTCTTGCATGTAGGTGTCCTTTTCTTTGACCCCCACTACATACAGAAGAGTTACCGCATAAAACTAAAAAAACACCCTCTCATCTGATATGTCAATATACACGAAAACAGGAGATAAAGGCGACACTTCGCTTGCCAATATGGAGCGCGTCTCCAAGTCTTCACTCCGCTTAGAAGCCTATGGCACTGCCGATGAGTTGAATGCTTTTGTGGGCGCCCTCCGAGCATTGAATGTGCCGACTGTTGATAGCAGGCTGCTATGGATACAGCATAAACTCTTCAATGTTGGTGCCGCTTTGAGCCTTGCCTCAGGCATGTGGATAGAAGCCGATGATGTAGCGCAGATAGAGCACTGGATTGACGAAATGCAGAACAAACTGCCTTCCCAACGCTGTTTTATCTTGCCTGCGGGAAATCAACAAGTGGCATTAGCGCATATTTGCCGCACTACCACCCGACGCCTTGAGCGCGACATCGTCCGTCTGCAAGCAACAGAGTCCGTTTTGCAGGACACACAGGCAGAAGCGGAACTCTTGCGCTTCGTCAATCGTCTGAGCGACTATTTCTTTGTGCTGTCTCGCTATCTGGCTTTCCTGAACCATATACCCGATACCCCTTGGGAGAAATAAGCCATACCCTCCACCACCAAGCGAGGCTGTCAAATTACTGACAGCCTCGCTCTTTTTTTATGAATAGAAATGTTTTTTTGTTTCTTTGCTCAACCTACCTTATCGTTCTTCACCCAAGATAGTATAGACTTTATCCCTACGGATGATGAGCACTTGCCCGTCGCGAAATACTTTGCGGAGCACATTGGGCTTTTCTTCGCGGGTCTATCGTAACATTACCGCGGGTCTCCCGTGGGTCGTCCGCAGGTCTCCAAGATAGGTCTCAAAACACAAACACTGCCCAACCCAAGGGGGCAGGCAGTGTGTCGTTTGGCGAATGAGGGAAACTTACCAGTTCACCACGAAGCCGGCATGCACATTGATACCCGCCTGCGCGTAGTACCACGGCCAGCAGGCAGTGCCGTCTTGGTAGTACGAACAGTCGCTGCCGCCGTTGCTTGCGTATTTGTGGTCGAAGATGTTGTTGATTTGGCACAGCAACTTAATCTCGGGGCAGCGTTTGTACTTCTGCAAAGGTAGTGTGTATTGCAGGTTAACATTGGTGGTGGTGTATGCCTTGATGAAGGCGGTGGCGATTTTTGCCGGCTGCCCAATTTGCTCGGGGTGAATCGGCTCCGTCTCGCCGTACCATGCGATGTTCTCCATTACGATACCGTTGCCGTGGGTGTTGTCCAGATACTGCTTCGACACCACATTCGTCTGTACGGTCGCCACGAAGCCCGCGATGTCAAATGTAAAGAGCGACATCGCAGTAATCATCGGCGAATAGGCGATGTCGGTCTCATCGAAATGCACGGTCTGTCCGTATTCGTTCTCCACCCAGTTGGCATCGTAGCGCGTTACAGTCTCGTCGTAGCCGAGTATCTTGTTGCGACTGAGCACGAAGTTCCCGTCCCAACGGAACCAGTCGGTTATCTTCACGCCCGCCGTCAGTTCAACACCCATGCGGTAACTATCTTTCACGTTGACAGTCGATTGCTTACCCACATCGTTCACGCGACCCGTTAGCACCAACTGGTTGTCATAGTCCATGAAGTAGAGGTTCGCGCCAACGGCGAAACGCGGGTGGCTGTATTGGTAGCCCAACTCGTAGTCGTACAGCGTCTCGGCTTTCGGCAGGCCCGTATAGGTCTGCGTCTCTGCGTCCCAGAGCACGTTCTCCTTGTAGTTGTTGCGACTCGGCTCGCGGTTAGCTATGGCGAAGGAACCGTAGAGCAGGTGCCCGCGATTCTGATAGGTGAGACCCGCCTTGGGGTTGAAGAAATGGTAGTTGACGGTCAGCGGCAGGTCGGTCATGTCCTCGTCGTTGATACCGTCGCGGTGGTAACGCACATAGCGGTATTGCAGGTCGGCATAGAGGCTGAGACGCTCCTGCCCGCGGTTGAGCACACGCCAATTGACTTTGCCGTAGGTGTTCGCGTCCACCTTGTTGGCGTTGTTGCGATAGTACTCGTAGTTAATGGGCAGGCTCCCGCCATAGACGCTGTCTTGGATGTAGTTTAGCGTGCCGAAGTGCGCGCCGATATAGTCGTTCCCCGCTGCACCGAACTGCACATCCACATGCTCGTTCACATATTTTGCACTCACTATCGCCCCCGCGAAGTGGTTGTCGAGGCTCTTGCGATACATGCCGTAGGCTTTCTTCACTTTCTCCCCGTTCACATCGGTGTAGCGCTCCAGCCCCCAGTATTCGAAGCTCTTGCGTTTATACTGCTCGTAGTAGCCCCCGCCGTGGGTGTAGTGCAGCGTCGCGTTCAGGCTCCAGTTGGGCGTGAAGCGGTGCGTAACCTGCAACTGCGCATGCTGCTGCGCGTAGTTATCCGTCTGATTATCATAGTACTTGGTGTTGCCCTCTGCATCCTCGTATTCCCCCGCGGGGTTGTAGCGTCGGTCAGCACCGTCAATGCCGTAGGCTGTGTTGTAGTCCACGCCGTCCCATCCCATGCCTGTCTTCTCCTTGCCGCCGAAGAAACGCGCCACCACCTGCGTCTTGTTCCCGTACCAGCCGAGGTCGCCGTAGTACGAATACAGGTCGGAGTTCGTGCGATAGAGGAAACCATCGGAGTTCACCTTACTGAAACGCGCATTCACGCGCCAGTTGCCCGGCAGCACCACGTGCCCGCTCACCATCTCACGGAAGGTGTTGTACATACCCCCGTTGAATGCCAGCGTGAAGTGGTTCGCCGTGTCGGTGTTCCCTGTGTACATGTTCAGCGACGCACCGAACGAAGCACTACCGTTGGTCGAGGTGCCCACGCCGCGTTGCACATCAATGCTCGACATCGAAGCCGCCATATCCGTCATGTTCACCCAGAAAACGGTCTGGCTCTCTTGGTCGTTGAGAGGCACATCGTTCACTGTCATATTGATACGGGTGTGGTCCGTACCGCGCACGCGGAAATAGGTGTAGCCCACACCTAAACCGTCGTCGCTCGTTACCTGCAACGCAGGGATAGTGCTCAGCAGGTACGGCAAGTTCTGACCCGTGTTCTCACGGTTCAGACGGTCATTGCCGACCACATCGTGGTTGATAGTGGTTTGTTGTACGCGTTGTGCGACCACTTGCACATCTTGCATTTGGTTCATCACAACAGTCAGCGTGTCATCTGCGGCATACGCACGTATACCGCTGACCGCAACGGCTGCCGATAGGCAGCACACAGAAAGAAATGATTGTTTTTTCATACTCCCTCTACAGAATTACCTGTGCAGGTTCAAAGGGTGTTTTCTCAGCCAAATCGGAATTTAGCACCCCCGAAAAGTTAGTATTTTATTGATTTTATTCAGAGCACTCTGAGTACTCAGATTATTTTGCTTTCTCTGACCACTAACCACTAACCACTAACCACTAATCACTGACCACTAAAATCTATACGAGAACGCCACATACCAGCCCCATTCCCACATCTGCTGCTCGGCGATAGTCTTGCTCTTCACGCGGTTGTTCAGCCCGAAGTCGTAGCCTGCTTGCAGGCGATACTTATCCCATTCAAAGCCGCCGCCCAAGCCCATCTGAATGTTGGTGCGGAACAGTTCATCCGTGCGCAGACGGTCGTATTTCTCGGTAGGAATCCCCTGATTTTGAAGCCATTGCAGCGTGCCCTCGCTCAGGTGGAGTTGCAGGTAATCCACCTCCCCCATTCCGATATGCAGTTGCGGACCGGCGTAGAAGAACATGTTCAGTTCCTTCCACAGCGGGATGGTGTAGAAACACCGCACGGGGATGGTGAGGTTATGCTGCAGCACGCGGTGGTGGATATACTCCTCTTGCACCGTGGCAGCAGTCTGCGAACGCCAATGCTGGTCGTTGTTCCCCAAAGAGAGTGAGTAGAGCAGTCCCGTCTGCATGCTGAAATGGAGCGGAAGCAGGAAGGTAAAGGTAGCACCGATACGAGCCCCGTGCAAGTACATATCGGGGTAGGTATAGTTGTCCGTGCGCTGTTGAGGCTGCGTGTAGCCCACCTCCAGACGATACTCCACGCCGAAGTGGTACTCCTGTTTCTTGGTCTCTTTCCGCGTGGGGTCGAAGAAGGTGTTGTCCGCCGTCTGCAAGTCGGGCTGACGACGCACCTCTTGCGCCTGTACGGCCACCGCCGCACAACACACAATAAATATATATAGGATTTTTTTCATTGTATACCCTAAAAGGTCAGTCGGAGGTTATGAGTCTTTTATCCTGCTTCCTTTATCCTTAATCTTGTGCAAAGGTACTGCTTTTTCCCGAATTATGCAAAAAAAAGCGTGAAAAATAACTTTTTTTACCAAAAAATTTGCGTGTTTGAAAAAAAAGCAGTACCTTTGCACCCGCTTTCGACCAAAAGGCTTGTTGAGAGTTGAGCGTTGAGCGTTTAGAGTGCCAACGCTCTCATAATTCAAATTTCATAATTAATTTGGTCCATTCGTCTATCGGTTAGGACGAGAGATTTTCATTCTCTAAAGAGCAGTTCGACTCTGCTATGGACTACAAACGAATAAGCGCAAAGAAAACCTTCCTCAAAGGTAAATCATTTGTCTAACTACTTAACGCCTTATTAAAGATGGCAAACCACAAATCTTCATTAAAGAGAATTCGCCAAACGATTACTCGCAAGGCTCGCAACCACTACTACGCAAAAACCGCTCGCAACGCCGTTCGCGACCTGCGTGCTACTACTGACAAGGCCGCTGCACAGGCAGCTCTGCCCAAGGTAAGTTCGATGTTGGATAAGTTGGCTAAACGCAACATTATCCACAAGAACAAGGCTGCTAACTTGAAATCGAAATTGGCTGTCTATGTGAACAAACTCGCGTAAGTTTTCATAACCGAGATATTTCCGAGAGGGGACTACCTGCAAGGTGGTTCCCTATTTTTTTATTCCCGATTTGCTTGTAAGAGGGGGCTGAATAAGCGCAAATGTTCGCCGTGGGTCTATCGCGGGTCTATCGTAACATTACCGCGGGTCGTCCGCGGGTCGTCCGCAGGTCGTCCGCAGGTCGGCGGGCACTTTTTGTTGCACTTATTTCCTGCCGAAGTCGGCGGGAATCTCCCCCCAGTGGTCGGTGTCCCATTTGAGGACGGTGGTGGTGTAGGTGTTGTCGTGGAGCCACTGCTCCGCCTTGCGCAACATCTCAAAGAGCGGCTGATTGGCGGGGGTGCACACGAGTTTCGTCTGCGCGTGCTTCTTCTTCAACCATGCTAAGGCGGTGCGGCTGTCGGAATAGAGCACCCACGGCAGGTTGTGCTGCTTGAGGTAGGCAAGCCCCAAAACGATAGCGAGGAACTCCCCGATGTTGTTCGTTCCCTCCGTAAATGGTCCGCGGTGGAAGACCTCCGTGCCTGTGTCGGCTATCACGCCTCTGAACTCCATCATCCCGGGGTTGCCCGAGCAGGCTGCGTCCACCGCCAACGCCGGCAATACAGGTTTCACTTTGCACCCCGCCAATCGGCTCAGCAAATCCCCGCCATCATCATTCTTTTGCAATATAATTGCCCCTCCGCCATTGCCTCTCTTGCGCCAAACGGGCGGCTCTCCTGCGAGAGCCGCCTCTGCTTCGGCGCGCGTGGGGAAGGATTTGTATTTAGCGCCCTCCACCCCTTTCACTTGGGCTTCACATTCCGCCCACGAGGTGAAGACACCCGTTTGCTTTCCCTGCCAAACGACATAGAATTTCTGCTTTACGCTTCCCATTGCTCCAGTGTGCCGAGGAGTTCGTCGAAGGTGTGTATCTTCGATTTGGCTTGCACATCCGCAATCTGCTGATTCACCGCGTGGTCGTAGGTCTCTTCTGCCACATTGCGTATCACGCCGAGGGCGATGGGCAACTCCGATTCTGTCTCTGCGCCACCGACCTCCATGTATTGGTCTTGCCCCATGAGGGCGAGCATGCGATGGAGCGTGGGGTCAGCAAGGGTGGCATTGTGGGTGAGTACCCGCGGGTCGTCGGCAGGCACTACGGCGAGGTGCGGCAGCAAAGCGCCTTCATCCGTAACGAGTGCAAGCCCCTTGTCGAGGTCCTTGCCGAAGAGCATTTTCTCGCCGTGGCGGAGGATGATGGTGCGCTCGGCGCGCGTGTCGCGATTGGCTATCCAGTCGTGTGTGCCGTTGTTGAAAATCACGCAGTTGACGAGGCACTCTATCACGCTCGCGCCCTTGTGTTGCTGCGCTTGCACCATGCAGTCCACGGTGGTGGGCATGTCCACATCCAGCGTGCGGGCGAAGAAGGTGCCCCGTGCACCCATCACCAACTCGGCAGGCACGAAGGGACGCTCCACGGTGCCGAAGGGGCTGGACTTCGAGACGAAGCCCCGTGGCGAGGTGGGCGAGTACTGCCCCTTGGTGAGACCGTAGATACGGTTGTTGAAGAGGCAGATGTTCAGGTCCACATTGCGTCGGAGGGAGTGGATGAAATGGTTGCCGCCGATGGCGAGGCAGTCGCCGTCGCCCGTCATCTGCCAAACGGTCAGTTCGGGGTGCGCGGTCTTCACGCCTGTGGCGATGGCAGCCCCGCGCCCGTGGATGGTGTTGAAGCCGTAGGTGTTGAGGTAGTGCGGCATGCGGCTGGAGCAGCCGATACCCGAGATGACCACGGTCTCGTGGGTGGGTACTCCTATCTGCGCCATGGCTTTCTGCAACGCCATGCAGATAGCGTGGTCGCCGCAGCCCGGGCAGAAACGAACATATTGGTCGGATTTGAATTGACTTGCTTCCATAACTAATTCCTAATTGATTTTACGATTCTTTCTACGGCGAAGGGTTGCCCCATGATTTCGTTGTATTGCTCCAATGTGATGTCGGGGAACTTGGCGCGGAGGATGGTGGCGAACTGCCCATTGTTCAGTTCGCACACTACTATTCGCTTGTACTTTGCCAGCACCTCGCGGGTGTTGAGCGGCAGCGGGTTGATATAGTTGAAGTGTGCGAGTGCGCAGTCGAGTTCTAAGGCAGCGGCGCGGAGGTGTCCCTCTGTGCTTCCCCAGCCTACGAGCAGGGTGTCGCTCGCGGCGTTGCCCTGCACCTGCAAGGCGGGAATCTGCTGCGCCACATGGTCTAACTTATGTTGGCGCGCCTTGACCATCACCTCGTGGTTCTCGGGGTTGGTGGAGATGGTGCCTTTCTCGCTGTCGCGCTCCAGTCCTATATTGCGGTGCTCGTAGCCTTCCATGCCCGGGAAAGCCCAGTAGCGGATACCATTCTCATCGCGCAAGGCGGGGTTGTAATGCCCCTTGAGCGACTCGGGTACAGTCTGCGGATGGATAGCGGGTAGCGACTCGAGCGTTGGCAGTTGCCAGAGAGCGGTGCCGTTGGCGAGGTAGGTGTCGGTGAGCAGGATGACGGGGAGCATGTTCTCCAACGCCAGTCGGCAAGCCTCATAGGCGTAGTCGAAGCAGTTGGCACTATTCGACGCCGCGATGACTACGGCGGGGCACTCTCCGTTGCGTCCGAAGACGGCTTGCAGGAGGTCGGTCTGTTCGGTCTTGGTGGGGAGTCCTGTGCTGGGACCACCGCGTTGCACGTCAATGACCACAAGCGGCAACTCTGCCATGACGGCGAGCCCGATAGCCTCCGACTTGAGCGAGAGCCCGGGACCGGAGGTGGAGGTGCAGGCTAAGTCGCCTGCGAAGGCAGCGCCGATGGCGGTACATACGCCGCCTATCTCGTCCTCCGCCTGCACCACCATGACGCCCATGTCCTTGCGGGCTGCCAACTCGTGCATGATATCGGTGGCGGGGGTGATGGGGTAGGAGCCGAGGAAGAGGCGCTTACTTGTCTTGTGGGCAGCGGCAATCAAACCGAACGCCGTTGCGCGGTTGCCCGCGATGGAGGTGTATGTGGATGAAGGATGAAGGACACAAGATGAAGGACTTGCAACCTCCGTCTCCGAAGCACTGACCACATGAATCTGATTCACATTCAAGGCAAGGTTCTGACCGTAGTTGTAGCCGTCCACGAGCACCTTGGTGTTGGGGGCGATGAGGGCGGGTTTCTTCTTGAACTTGCCTTCGAGGAAATGGATGGCTTTATCCACAGGGCGGTCGAAGAGCCAGCAGACGAGTCCGAGTGCGAACATGTTGCGCGACTTGAGGATAGATTTGTTGTCCAATCCCGACTCTTTGAGCGAGTCTTTGGTGAGTTGCGTCAGCCTAACAGGCACTATCTGCACGGTCTCGGGTATGCCGAGTTCGGTGAAAGGGTTGTCGGTCTTGTAGAGCGCCTTCTCCAGGTCTTTGGCTGCGAAAGCGTCCATGTCCACGATGACTACGGCATGGCGCGTGTACATTGCATGCTCGTCGTTGTACTGCGCAGCGGTTTGGTTGAACTGTGAGCCTAAGGTGCAGACTTTCAGCGCGGCAGCATTCATCGCCACGATGACGTCGGCCTTGTCTCCCGGTGTGAAGACTTGCTTGCCGAGGTTCACTTGGAAGCCCGACACACCACCTAATGTGCCCTGCGGGGCACGAATCTCTGCGGGGAAGTCCGGCAGCGTAGAAATCTCGTTGCCGAGGATAGCGCTCAGCGAGGAGAACATGTTGCCAGTCAACTGCATGCCGTCGCCCGAGTCTCCGCAGAAGCGCACTACTACATTTGTTTTTTCCATGATATATATAACTTCGTGTTTATAACTTCGTGTTGGGAACTCCGCTTCGCTCCGTGTTTGGCATTTTTGTTTATAACTTCGTGTTGGGAACTCCGCTTCACTCCGTGTTTTTTAGTTCATAATTCGCGGACAAAGATACTGCTTTTTTTTAATATGAGCAAATAATCTTCTTTTTTTTGCTATTTTTCGCATACTGTACGCAGGGGTGCGGCATAGTGCCCGCGTAACCTGCATGCAAAGTCAGTGTATCCTCTCGGTAATCACCCAAGAATCACCCAAGAATCACCCAAGAATCACCCAAGATTGACAGGGGACGATTTCGGTGGAAAAACGAAGAGGTTTGGAAATGGAAAACAGAGAATGCAAACATTTTGGGGAATTTGTTGAAAAATCGTAAAAGATTTGCAAAAATGGATTTTTTTTTGTAACTTTGCGGCGATTTTTAAGGATAAAGGAGAGGACCCACCCCGACCCTCCCTCAAAGGGAGGGGGTGATTAATACCTTTTGTATGTTAAGTTTTCAGAGTTAATACTATTTCGTCTTTTATCCTATGTCCTTAATCCTTTGTCCAACATAAAGATTATGAAGAATATACGCAACTTTTGTATTATTGCCCATATTGACCACGGGAAGAGCACCTTGGCAGACCGTATGCTGGAGATGACCGGCACGGTGGATAAGAAAGACATGGAGAACCAAGTGCTGGACGACATGGACCTGGAGAAAGAGCGCGGCATTACCATCAAGAGCCACGCTATCCAAATGCAATACAAGGGCTACACGCTGAACTTGATAGACACTCCGGGGCATGTGGATTTCTCCTATGAGGTGAGCCGTTCGATAGCCGCGTGCGAGGGCGCGCTGCTGGTGGTGGACGCATCGCAGGGCGTGCAGGCGCAGACCATCAGCAACCTCTACATGGCGCTGGAGCATGACTTGGAAATCATCCCTGTGATGAACAAGTGCGATATGGACTCCGCCATGCCGGAGCGCGTGGAAGACGAGATTATCGACCTGCTGGGTTGCAAGCGCGAGGAGATACTGCGCTGCTCGGCGAAGACGGGCGAGGGCGTGGATGCCATATTGGACGCTATTGTGGAGCGGATTCCTGCGCCTGAGGGCGACCCTGAGGCACCCTTGCAGTGTTTGGTCTTTGACTCGATATTCAACAGTTTCCGCGGTATCATTGCTTACTTCAAGGTGGTGAACGGTACGCTGCATGCGGGCGATAGGGTGCGCTTCGTGAACACCGGCAAGGAGTACGACGCGGATGAGATAGGCGTGCTGAAACTGGACATGCAGCCGCGGCAGGTGATTGGGGCAGGCAATGTGGGGTATATCATCTCGGGTATCAAGACCTCGTCGGAGGTGCGCGTGGGCGATACCATTACCCACGTGGCGCGCCCCTGCGAGAAAGCCATTGAGGGCTTTGAGGAAGTGAAGTCGATGGTGTTTGCCGGCGTTTATCCCATTGAGGCGGAGGACTACGAAGACCTGCGTTCGTCGTTGGAGAAACTGCAACTCAACGATGCCTCGCTGACTTTCACGCCGGAGTCGTCTATTGCCCTCGGCTTCGGCTTCCGCTGCGGCTTCCTCGGACTGCTGCACATGGAGATTGTGCAGGAGCGATTGGATAGGGAGTTCAACATGGATGTGATAACCACCGTGCCCAACGTGAGTTACAATGTCTATACCAAAGACGGTGGCATGAGGGAGGTGCACAACCCCGCGGGCATGCCCGACCTGACGGAGATAGACCGCATTGAGGAGCCATATATCCGTGCGTCGGTCATCACAACGAGCAACTTCATCGGCCCTATCATGACGCTCTGCCTCGGCAAACGCGGCGAGTTGGTGAAGCAAGAGTATATCTCCGGCGACCGCATGGAACTGCTTTTCGACATGCCGCTGGGCGAGATAGTGATTGACTTCTACGACAAACTGAAATCCATCTCGAAGGGCTATGCGTCCTTCGACTGGCATGCCAACGGCTTCCGCCCGTCGAACCTCGTGAAACTGGATATCCTGCTCAACGGCGAGCAGGTGGATGCCCTCTCCACGCTGACGCACAGAGACAACGCCGTGGACTTCGGGCGGCGCATGTGCGAGAAACTGAAAGAGTTGCTGCCCCGCCAGCAGTTTGATATTGCTATTCAGGCAGCGATAGGTGCGAAGATTATCGCCCGCGAGACGGTGAAGCAGGTGCGCAAGGATGTGTTGGCAAAGTGCTATGGTGGCGATGTGAGCCGTAAGCGCAAACTGCTTGAGAAGCAGAAGAAAGGCAAGAAGCGCATGAAGCAGATAGGCAATGTGGAAGTGCCGCAGAAAGCGTTCTTGGCAGTGTTGAAGTTGGATTAGAGACCCACCCCTGCCCTCCCTTAAAGGGAGGGAGAAAGGAGGATGGATATTTCGAAAATTGCCGTGCGGAAGAGATATAGGAGCAGAGGTATGTAAATTGTTAATTATTATATGGAAGAGTTTGTACATTCTGCGTGGAGCATGATTCCCTTTGGGATAATGCTCCTGATGATTGCCATCGGACCGCTGGTGGCAGAGAAGTTCTGGGAAAAGAACTTGAACAAGTTGATTGTATCGCTGTTGCTGGGCGTGCCCACTGCGGTGTGCCTGATTATCGGCGGCATGATGCACGAGTTGGAGCATCAATTGCTGTACGACTATGTGCCGTTCATCATCCTGCTATTGGCGCTCTATGTTATTACAGGCGGCATTCACCTGAGTGGTGATATCAAAGCCAAGCCGTGGATTAATACCGCTTTCCTCGGAGCAGGGTGGCTTATGGCGAGTATCATGGGTACAACGGGCGCGGCTATGCTGCTGATACGCCCCGTGATTGCTACCAATCAGCAACGCAAGTACACCACGCACACGATTCTCTTCTTCATCGCACTGGTAGCGAACTGCGGTGGACTTTTAACCCCGCTGGGAGACCCGCCGTTGTTCATGCTCTTCCTGCGCGGGGCGTCGTTCTCTTGGTTCATGCACTTGGCACCTGAGTGGGCAGTAACGGGCTTGATTCTATTGGCTATCTATTTCGCCATGGATACCTACTTCTATAAGAAGGAGCACTGGACGGCGCTTTCCGCCGATGCGCGCGAGAAACAACCGCTGCGGCTGCAGGGGAATATCAACTTCCTCTTCCTGATAGGCGTGGTGCTGAGCGTGGCATTCATCAACGAGGGAACCATCCCGCAGATGGGAACCGAAGACGCTCCGATTTGGCTGAAGTTCCTACGCGAGATCGTGCTCCTCTCGCTCCTGTTGCTCAGCCTCTACACCACCAAAAAGAGTGTGCGCTACGAGGCGAATAAGTTCACATGGGAGCCTATTATTGAGGTAGCAGTCCTCTTCCTCGGTATCTTCACCACCATGACTCCCGCGTTGGCATTCCTGAAAGCCCACGCCGGAGAATTGGGACTCACTGCCCCGTGGCAGTTCTACTACGCTACCGGTTTGCTCTCCTCCTTCCTAGACAACACGCCTACCGCCGTAGCCTTCCATGGCGTGGCAAGCGGTCTGCCTGAGTCCTTGGCGGCTGCCAGCGCAGGTATCGTGGACGGCGTGGTAGAGGGGACATCGTTTGTAGCAGGCATCCCTGAGGTGTTGCTCAAAGCCATCTCGCTTGGTGCTGTGATGTTCGGCGCAATGACCTATATCGGTAATGGTCCAAACTTCATGGTGAAGGCGATTGCAGAAGAGAACAATATCAAGATGCCGTCGTTCTTTGGCTATATGATTAAGTTTTCTCTCATCATCCTGTTGCCCGTGTATATCATTGTGCAACTGATATTTCTACTATAGTCAATGCTTAGCGAAAGAACATATTCGATTGCGCAAGGAGTTATCCGTTATTGGGTGAATGCGTATGATGCCACTCGCCCAACTTTGGTATTCCTGCCCGGATTGACGGCAGACCATACGCTCTTTGATGAACAGATAGCAGAGTTTGGTGCAAAGTACAATGTCCTTGTGTGGGACGCACCCGGTCACGCGCAATCGAGACCCTTTGTGTTAGATTTCTCTTTGGAGCAAGAGGCACAATGGCTACGAGGGATAGTATGCCAGTATGCCGGAGAAGCCTCTGCGCCGATAATGATAGGTCAATCCAAGGGCGGGATGTTAGCCCAGAAATACCTAACTCTCTACCCATCGCATGTAGGGGGCATAGTGTCTGTGGATTCTACTCCATTAGAGGGGAAGTACCTCCGTAAAACCGAGTTGTGGTTGCTGAAACATGTAGAGTCGTTCTTCTATTTGTACCCGTGGAGCGTGCTCAAAAAGTCCCTTGCGAGTGCATGTGCTAAAACTGTTTCCGCACGAGAATCTATTTACAAGATGTTGTCAGCCTACACTTGGAGGGAGTATTGCAAACTGGCAGGATTTGGCTTTCGTATCTTAGCAGAAGCAGAAGAAGAACAGACTACTCCCCTTCCGAAATGTCCTATGCTTTTGCTTATTGGGGACGAGGATAGGGTAGGAGCCTGCCAACGCCTTTGTGGCGATTGGGCGCACGCTGAGGAGTTGCCACTGGTGATAGTGCCGAATGCGCGCCATAACTCCAATGAAGACAATCCCGAGTTTGTAAACAAACAGATTCAACAATTTATTCAATCAATAGTTAATCACCAATAAACAAATACATTATGTTATTCGACCAAATCAGCGAGGACATCAAGAAAGCGATGCTCGCAAAGGATAAAGTGGCGCTGGACGCGCTACGCGGTATCAAGAAAGAGTTCTTGGAGGCAAAGACCGCCAAAGGCGGCGATGGGGAGTTGCATGACGACAAGGCGTTGCAGATTCTGCAAAAGATGGTGAAGCAACGCAAAGAGTCGGCGCAGATGTTCCTTGACGCTAACCGTCCCGAATTGGCTGACGACGAGTTGGCGCAATGCAAGGTTATTGAGCGCTACCTGCCCGCAATGATGACGGAGGAGGAGTTGACGGCAGCCCTGACGGAAATTATTGCCCAAGTGGGTGCGACAAGCCCGCAAGACATGGGCAAAGTGATGGGCGTGGCGACGAAGCAACTGGCAGGGCGCGCCGAAGGCAAAGCCATCAACCTGAAAGTTCGCGAATTGTTGGCAAAATGATGAAACGCTTGTGGCAATGGTCTGTCTTGCTGGTGGCAATGCAGATTGTCGGCGCGGTGCAACTGCTTGCACAGGAGTATGCCGTTTCTTGGTTTGTGTCGGGCGAGGAGCAAGTAGTGTTTGTGTCGGCGGGCGAGGAGATAGTGCCGCCTTTCACGCCTGAGTGCGACAGCCTTGCTTTTGTAGGCTGGTCTGCGGCAAGCACGGTGGCGGAAGACGGCAGTGATTTTGTACCCGTAGCGGACTTTGGAGCAGCACAGGCTGATACTGCTTTCTATGCGGTCTTTGCGCAAGAAACGCTCATTCCAAGGGCTACTTATTCGGCTGGTTTAATCACTTCTGAGAGCGAGTTGGAAGACGGCGGACTCTACATGATAGAGCAGCAGGGTGCCGTGGCAAGGAACTTGTCAGATAATAAGAAACTATACACTACGGCGAACTACAAAACTGCGGAATTAACGGGAACGGAGGAATATTTGTGGCGATTTGTAGCGAGTGTTGACGCGAAAGGGGCGGTGAGGGGTTACTATCTGCAATCAGCGAATAGCGAACAGTATTTGAGGCACAAGTATGCAGATAAGACTGATTTGGATTTATCGAACTATAAAACAACCTATTTTCGAGTAGTCTATACGGATACTTGTTGGAACATTATCGGACTGAATGATAGAGTGTTAGGCTATAGTTCATCAACCGAGAAAAGTTATAAGGCTTATGTAAAGAGCGAGATAAATCCGTATTTCATTCAGTTGTATCGTGTGAAGCAGGATATGGATATGGTTTACTCCGATTATTCAATGGTTTGCCCGAAGGCAGATACTCCCTCTGCTGTTGATGTTCAGCCAAGTGTATCGTCGGATAAGCCGCAGAAACTGCTGGATGGAAATCAAGTGGTAATTCTGCGCGAAGGTATGCGCTACAATCTCTTGGGAAAGCGCCTCGGGAGGTAGAGTGCAGGAGATAAAATAAAGAAAGACACCTTACGAGGTGTCTTCTTTTTTTCGTGATCCGTGCAGGATTCAAACCTGCAACCCCCACATCCGTAGTGTGGTACTCTATTCAGTTGAGCTAACGGACCCCTTTTATGATAATTCTTTTCCAGTTTGAGCGAGGAAAAGCGCTATCGGTTGAGTTAGGCGGTGCGGACGAGACTCGAACTCGCGACCTACGGCGTGACAGGCCGGTATTCTAACCAACTGAACTACCGCACCATTTCTTTTGTGCTTGGTTCAACCGATAGGCTCCTTTTCAAAAGCGAGTGCAAAGGTACTGCTTTTTTTTGACATGACCAAATTTTTTAAGGAAAAAATGCAAAAAAAGTGCATTTTTTGTTTGCTTAGGCGTTCGAGCCTCCTTCGAGAGGGGTGAAAGCGCCCTATTAGGGCAATAGGTGGTGTGCGATCCGCTGTGTGATACGCTGCTGGCGGCGGGTCATGGCGGGGTTGCGGTATGGGTTGCGGCGGATGTCTCGGAGGCGTGTTGTTCCGTTCTTTTGCATTTCTTCTTTCCGAAGAAACTCGAACCACACGCAGGAAGCGAGGTATCGTCCGTAGGTGTAGTTGAGGTGGTATCCGTCGCGGCAGAGTGTGTCTCCGAGGCGCTTTCGGGCGAGTTGGATCGCTTCTCCACAGGGTACGAGGTGCAGGTCGGGGTGCTGCAGCAGGACATAGTGCGTGGCGAGTTGTATGGAGTCGTCCATCACGCATTGACTGCTTTGGTAGCGTGGGAAGGCGGGGTGTTTGGCGTTGCGTGCATAGGACCAAGTCTGCATCCAGCAGAGGGTGGCATGTGGTTGATGGTGGATAACGCTGTCGATGAGTGCAGTGAGGAAGGGCTCGTAGGTGGAGGTAATTCCGCTGTCGTGGGATGCCTGTTGGAGCGAGATATAGTCCCAATGATAGTTGGTTAGCGCTTGGCGCAGGGAGTAGGATTGGTGGCGGATGGTTGTGTCGTTGGTGAGGAAGCGGAACTCGTAGGCGGCGGTGTCTTTCAGCAGAAACGCATGGTGCTGCTCCAACGAGCAGCCGCCATAGTACAAGTTGCCAATCACGATGGGTTGCTCAGCGGCATTGCAGAGCGGCACCAACTCCTGCTCCACCGCGTCCCAAGAAAAACTATTGCCGATACAAAGCAGACGGATGGTGTCTTCTGACAGCAATGTTCCTGCCTGCATTAGAAGGAATGCCGGTAGCAGAAAGTATTTACACAAATATTTCATCATTGTAGGGAAGGTGTTGTTGTTCGTATGCAAGATAAGGGTAAAGTCTGCATATACCTGCCTTTATCTTACGTATATCCTACGTATATCCTACGTATATCCTACGTAATTGACCGCATAAGGACTGTGGGAGAAATCGAGTCAGTCCGCGTTTGGGTTTACCATTGCCCGCAGTTCGACCAATTCTGCGCGGACATTGCGCAAGATGTCTGCAACGGAATGTTTGAGCGCGGACTGCTTCTTGTCGGTTTGCAGTTCGCGTCGGATAGCCTCTATGCGTGTGATTTTCAGTTCGTCGCGTATGTACTTGATACGGGCGATGAGGGCGATTTCCTGCGAGGTGTAATAGCGGTTTCCATGTCCGTCCTTGCGGGGTGAGAGTTGATCAAACGACTTTTCCCAAAAGCGCAGAGCGGCGGGGGTAACTCCCGTCTGTCGGCAGACCTCACGCATGCTGTAATAAATTTTGTCTTCTTGCATGGCTTATTTGCAGATTTTCAGTTTCTTCCCCGCTCGGATATTGTCTGATGAGAGGTTGTTCCATGCTTTCAGTTGCTTGACGGTGCAGTGGAACTTCTTGGCGATGCCGCCGAGGGTGTCTCCATTCTTGATGGTGTAGTAGGTAACGCCGTTGACACGGTATGCGCCGGAGATGGATGTTACCTTGGCAAGGTCTATTTCCGCGCGTCGGTTGTTGATGAGTTGGTCGGCTCGGTGGGCGTAGATAGAGTCCTCTTGTTGCAGGAACGCGGTGGTCTTCTCCTGCGGCAGGCATAGGGCGTAAGGTGTGCCTCCGGGGAGGATGTCGCGGGTGTATTGGGGGTTGAGGCGTCGCAGTTCGGCGATGGGGATATGCAGTTTATCCGCCACCTGCTCGAGGTGCATGCGCCGCTTGGTGATGATGGTGTCGGTGAGCATGATTTTGTCCAAGGGTGCGGGGCAGATACCGTGCTCATCGTGGTAGTTCATCGCATAGTTGGCGGCAATGAAGATGGGCAGGTAGGAGCGGGTCTCGCGGGGGAGGTAGGGGTAGATTGACCAGAAGTCGCGCTTTCCTCCTGCTCGGGCAATGGCTTTGTTTACATTTCCTCCGCCGCAGTTGTAGGCGGCGATGACGAGATTCCAGTCGTGGAAGATGTTGTAGAGGTCGCTGAGGAAGCGGCAAGCCGCGTCGGTGGACTTGACGGGGTCGAGTCGCTCGTCGACTAACGAGTTGATTTCCAGTCCATAGCGTTTGCCCGTGGCAGGCATGAACTGCCATAGTCCCGCAGCGCCGGCGTGTGAGTGTGCGGAAGGGTTAAGTGCGGATTCGATGACGGGCAGCAGCGCCAACTCGTAGGGTAAGTTGTGGCGGCAGAGTGCTTCCTCGAAGATGGGGAAGTAGTACTCCGACATGCGTTTCAGCCGCGCCACCTGCTTGGGGTTGCGCTTGACATAGCGGAGTATGAACGCACGGACTATGCTGTTGTAGGGTAGTTCGATGACGCATGGCAACGCCTGCAAACGCGCCTTATAGAGGGAGTCGGGCAGTGTGGTGGTGTCGGGAGAGACAACGCACTGCGCAGTGTCGAGCCAGCCTATTGACCACTCCAACAGACGATAGTCGAGGTCGGAGAGCGCCGAATCGGGCGATTGGGGAAAGAACGGAGAGTCCGTGATGGTGTCTGCCATCGCCTCAATGGCTTGGTCGATGGAATCGAGGAGGACGGAGTCGGCAGAGAGCGACTCGGAGAGGAGAGAGTCTTGCGGTTGCACGGGCTGTTCGGAGAGAAGGTCTTCGGCGAACAGCGGTAGCGCAAGGGCAATCGAAAAGAGTATGATTATCTTTTTCAAAACTTGATGGCGAGTTTTAGTTCGGCACTACGCTGCTGCTGCAAGTCGTAGTACAACTGCGGTTCTACATTCAGGGTGAGGTCAGGGGAGATGTCGAAGTCAAAGAGCGAGGCGTCAACATACGCGTCCACCAACGAGAGGGCATAGACGAGTATGGTCGCGACAATGCTGTAGTCGCGGTAGCGGCGATAGGTACTCTGCCAGTTGTTGAGTGTGGTGGTGTAGTTGCTGACGCCCCCCATGCGGTCTATCGTGTAGCCTTCGGGCAAGATGGCGTTGTAGGACTTGCTCGGGTCGTCGTTTACCAATCCTGCCTGTGCGTCGTTGTAGAGGTCGCGATAGGCTTGTTTGTACGACTCGTAGCGCGTCTGATTGAGCGAAATGGCATAGCCACAGCCCATGAAACCACCATAGACGATAGGCAGTTTCCAGTAACTTCCGTTGTATATCTGCCCGAGTCCGGGGACGATAGCGCCGAGCCACACTGCCCGCGCCGCGATGGGCTGACGACGGAGGTCGATGTAGTATTTGTACTCCTCTTTGTCGTCGGTGTGCGTGGTGTCTTCCGTGTGGACATAGTAGATTTGGTCGCTCTGCGCTTTGAGGGCGCAGGGCAACAACAGGAAGATGAGCAATATGAATGCGTATGGTTTCACAAGGATGAAAGATAAAGGATGAAGGATGAAAGACAAATTAGAATAATGAAGGTACGATTTCTATGCCGCACATTAATAGAAGAAGGTAATCAGTCTTTTATCCTTTATCTTTTAGCGAAGCGGTCTTTCAGCTGTTAGGCGGTCAGCGATAGCGTGCAACTCCTCTTCGCTTCGGAAGGCGATGGTGAGTTTGCCGTCGGTTACTTTCACGCGGGTTTGCAATGCTGTTGAGATTTGCTCAGCCAATGCCGCCAACTCTGCTTTCACGGGCGACTTTGCGGCTTTGGGCGCTTTCGGTTGCTCTTCGCCTTTCGCCTCGTTCACCAGTTCCTCCACGCGGCGGACAGAGAGCCCTTCGGCGAGAATGCGCTGGTAGAGGCTGAGTTGCTGCTCGGTGGAAGGAGAGCCCAAGATGGCGCGGGCGTGCCCCATGTCAATCTTCTTCTCCTTGATACCCATCTGAATTTCAGCGGGTAACTTGAGCAATCGCAGGTAGTTGGCAACCGTGGCACGCTTCTTGCCCACGCGCTCGGACATGCGCTCTTGGGTGAGTTGATAGTCGTCCATGAGGCGTTGGTAGGCAAGCGCAATCTCTATAGCATCCAAGTCCTCGCGCTGTATGTTCTCGATGAGTGCCCATTCCATCACCTGCTCATCTTTGGCGGTGCGGATATAGGCGGGGATAGTGTCCAGTCCTGCCATCTTCGCTGCGCGGAATCGACGCTCACCTGCGATAATCATATAGGTGTCGTCTTCGTTCTTGCGGAGGGTGATGGGGGAGATAACGCCGTGTTCGCGGATAGAGTCTGCCAACTCTTGCAAGGCTTCTTCGTCGAAGTTGCGGCGCGGCTGGTCGGGGTTGGCAACGATGAGGCGGAGTTCCACCTCGTTGATACTGCTGCCGCCGTTGGTGTCCACATGCGTGGTATCAATCAGGGCGTCCAATCCACGCCCGAGTCCTGTAAGTTTCTTCATAATCTTGTATGGATGAAAGATAAAGGATGAAGGATGAAAGACGTAATAGTTCCGACTCTGAAAATTCAATGACAAAGGTAATTAGTCCTTTCTCCTGTGTCCTTAATCCTTTATCCTTTCTTATTGTCTTTTAATCAGTTCTTTCGCCAGTGCGGTGTAGTTCTTCGCGCCTTTGCTGGAGGGGTCGTATTCGAGCACCGACATACCGTGGCTCGGTGCTTCCGAAAGGCGCACATTGCGGGCAATCACCGCGTTGAACACCAGGTCGCCGAAGTGGCGCTTCACCTCCTCATAGACCTGATTGCTCAAGCGCAGACGGTTGTCGTACATCGTGAGCAGGAAACCCTCAATCTTCAGCGAAGGATTGAGTTTCGACTTGATTATCTTGATGGTATTCAGCAGCTTGGCAATACCTTCCAGCGCGAAGAACTCGCACTGCACGGGGATGATGACGCTGTCGGCTGCGGTGAGCGCATTGACCGTGATAAGTCCCAACGAAGGCGAGCAGTCAATAAGGATATAGTCGTACTCGTTGTGTACCTGTGCCAGCACACGCTTGAGCAGGGTCTCGCGGTTGTCGATATTCAGCATCTCTATCTCCGCGCCAACCAAGTCAATATGGCTCGGGATGAGGAAGAGGTTCTTGACGGAGGTCTCTATCACCGCTGCATGCGGGTCGTTGTTGTTGACCAGGCATTCGTAGATAGTATTGTTTAGGTCGCGAATCTCTATTCCCAAGCCCGATGAGGCATTCGCTTGCGGGTCGGCATCCACGAGCAACACGCGTTGTTGCTGTTGTGCCAAGGCGGCAGCGAGATTGATGGCGGTGGTGGTCTTTCCTACACCGCCTTTTTGGTTGGCTAATGCGATTATTTTACTCATATTCTTTGTATTATATCGTTGGCGTTGAATTGTTTGCAGGCAAAGTTGCGGTACCTACAATGGTTGGTTCCGTGGCATGTGCAGGGTCGGCAACTCAAGTCTGTGTGTTGGATGATGTCATCGGGCGACTGCTTCCAGCCCATGAACCCGATGCATGGGTGGGTGGCGCACCAAACGCTCACGGCACGCAGGCGGACGAGCGAAGAGAGGTGCTGGTTGGCGGAATCCATGCAGAGCATGAGGTCAAGCTGACGCATCAGTTCCAATTCCTGTTCCAGCGGCAGACAGCCTGCCACGCTTTCGGTGCGGGGAAAAACGCTCGCCCACTGGCGGAGCATCTCGCATTCCACTTTTCCTGCACCGAATAGGAAAAGGCGGGTGTCTTCGCGCGCGGAGAGGGCTTGTATCACCTCTTTCATCACGCGGTAAGGTAGCATGTTCGATTTGGATTTAGCAAAAGGTGCAATGCCTATCCAGCGCCCTATCTTGGTGCCGAAGTGTTGTTGCACGGCTTCGGCGGCTTGGGTATTGACAGGCAAAGCAGTGAAGTGGTCATCGGTGTCGAAGCCCGCAAGCCGAAACGTGTCGGCATAGCGTTGAAACTCAGAGGGTAACGCCGCGCCTTTCTTCGCGCCCCGCAGGGTGAGCATCCGCTTGGCGGCTCGCTCGTTGTCTATGGAGTAAACGGGCACCCCCTGCGAACGAAATAACCCGCAAAGGATGCGGGTGGCAAGAACACCATGCAGGTCGAATACCATGTCCGGACGATACGCGGTCAACCCGCGATAGACCCGCGATAGACCCGCGAAATTTTTCAGTTGGATTTCGTGGTAGTGCACATTGGGCATACCATGGAACATCGCGGCAAGCGGTTTCTGCGACACCACTACCCACTGATGCTCCGGGTAGCGCGCACTCAGCGAAGCAATGACGGGCACCGTCATCGCCACATTGCCGAGCGTAGCTAACCGAAGTATCAAACAGGTCATAAAGGTTGAATGTAAAAGGTTTCAAGTTTCGGGTCTCAAGCTTCAAGAAAGATTCATTTCAAAATGTAAAATTACCTGATACTTGAAACCTGAAACTTTATACTTATCTAATCTACAGCGTCTCGGCAAACGCGCGAACGGCGTTGAACCAGTCCTCATCGGTTGCCATCGTCTGCTCGCCGTTGCTCCACTCGCTCCAGCAACCGCCGAAGTAGTAGGTGAGCGTGTCGCCTAACTGATACTCCTTGAGCGACAGTAGCGAGCCGTCGATAATCTCCTGACGGGTAGCGTTCGGGGTGATGACTGCCACATAGTTGCGCCCTTGTGAGGTGGAACCGTTGTAGTCGAAGTTCATCTTCGCAGCCCCCTTGTCAGAGAGTGCGTCTTCCGCGTATGCCACCGCGCCGCATTGGCACTGCATGATGTTATCCACCGTGTCGTGCAGGTAGATACCGCCGCCGACATAGAGTTGCGGCAGGAGAATACGTGTGCGGTTGGTGATGACGATGTCAGCACGGTTCAGCAGTTTGCCAGCCTCAGCGGTGATGGTGAGCGACGCCTGCATCACTTGGTTGCAGACCAGCAGACTGTCGTATTGAAGGCGGAATGAGAAACGGTCGGGCGTCTGTTCCAATACCTCCCAGCGGCTGTACGGACCACCCACGTAGAGCACGTCTTCAGCCACCACAGCAAGTCCGCCGCAGCCTACCGTGTGCGCTACCTTGTAGCAGTCAAGCCCCTTGCCGTAGTTGATATGGTAAGGCTCGCCCAACACTAACTCGTGGTAGTACATAGAGTCGATACGCAGTTCGGGACTATTCTTCAACCACAAGTCTACCCCGTTAGAGGGGTTCTCGGGCAGCAGAGCCGGTCCGTAGAGACGGAAAGCCGCATACTCGTTCTCCCACGCGAAGTCGTCTTTTCGCTCGGGTACATAGCGACCATAGACCTTTGCTGCTTGTTCGGCAGCGGGCTGGCACGCTATGAGCGCGAGCGCAAGAGAAGCCATGAAAAGTACTTTCTTCATGGCTTATTCGGGTTGTTTGCCAATGTAAGCCAAGATACCGCCGTCCACATAGAGGATGTGTCCGTTCACAGCGTCCGAAGCGTGCGAAGCGAGGAACACTGCGGGACCACCCAGTTCCGACGGGTCGAGCCAACGGCCGGCAGGAGTCTTCGCGCAGATGAACTGGTCGAACGGATGGCGGCTGCCATCAGGTTGCAACTCGCGCAACGGAGCCGTTTGCGGGGTAGCGATATAGCCTGGGCCAAGGCCGTTGCACTGGATGTTGTAAGCACCGTACTCCGAGCAGATGTTGCGTGTGAGCATCTTCAGACCGCCTTTGGCAGCAGCATAAGCGCTCACGGTCTCGCGACCCAACTCAGACATCATCGAGCAGATGTTGATAATCTTACCCTCACGACGCTCCATCATCTCGGGCAATACAGCGGAAGAAACGATGAACGGACCTACCAAGTCGATGTCGATAACTTGCTGGAACTCTGCGCGTTTCATCTCGTGCATAGGGATACGTTTGATGATGCCGGCATTGTTCACAAGGATGTCAATGTTGCCCACTTCGGCGTGGATTTTCTCGACCATCTCTTTCACTTGGTCTTCTTTCGTAACATCGCAAACATAGCCGTGCACATTGGTGATACCTGCGTCAGCATAGTTCTTCAGACCGCGGGCAAGGAACTCCTCGTTGATGTCGTTGAAGATAATGTTTTTGATACCTGCTGCAACGAACGCGCGTGCGATGTTGAAGCCAATGCCGTAAGACGCACCGGTGATGAGGGCGTTCTTACCTTCCAAAGAAAAAGGATTCATGATAGTTAGTTATTAAAAGGGTTGATAATTGTTTTTGTTTTAGGATGAAGGATAAAGGATGAAGGATTTATTACCGGATGCGCGCGTCTCGCCCGCGGTAGAAAACCTTCCATAGTCAAAACTATTAAGTCTTTTATCCTTTATCTTTCAGCGAAGCGGTCCTTCAGCGCGGAGCGCGGTCGGACGCCCGCCGGCAGTCCTTACTTCAAATCCGTAATCAGGCTGAAATCTTGGTCTCCGTAGTCGAGGTTCTCGCCGCCCATACCCCAGATGAAAGTGTAGTTGTGGGTAGCGGCTGCGCTATGGATAGACCACTCCGGCGAGAGCACGGCTTGGTTGTTGTGCATCCAGATGTGGCGTGTCTCGTTCACCTCACCCATGAAGTGACAGATAGACTGGTCTTCGGGCAGTTCAAAGTAGAAATATGCCTCCATACGGCGTGAGTGAACATGCGCTGGCATCGTGTTCCATACGCTGCCGGGAGCCAATTCCGTCATACCCATCTGCAACTGGCAGGTAGGCAGCACTTGATTGACAATCATCTTGTTGATATCACGCTCGTTGGACATCTCAAGGCTGCCCATGTGCGCTACTACGGCGTCTGCTTTTGTAACTTTCTTGTCTGGATAAGTAGTGTGTGCGTTTGCGGAGAGGAAGTAGAACAATGCGGGGTGCTCAGCATCGCACGACTCGAAAGTAACCTCGCGGTCGCCTTTGCCTAAATAGAGCGCCTCTTTGTAGTCCAACTCAAAAGCCGTGCCGTCCACCTTCACGATACCCTTCCCTGCACCTACATTGAAGATACCTATCTCGCGGCGGGTCAGGAAATGCGGTGCCTTCAGCGGGTCGATAGCCTCCAGCGCGAGCACCTCGCCCACAGGCATAGCACCGCCCACAATCATGCGGTCGTACATCGAATACACCATGTTTACCTCATTGGGGGTGAAAACCTTTTCAATCAGGAAATCGTTACGCAGACGTGTCGTGTCGTAACTCTTTGCGTCAACAGGGTTCGACGCATAGCGAATCTCATAATTTGTCTTCATGTCTGTTAGTATTAGTTGTTGTTTTCGTATGTTTCATAATTTGCGTTGCATGGAGTAGCAATGCCCTCCATAATTTATAATTTACCGCTTAAACTCCCATAGCCATGCCAGATTGACAGACAGCTCCATAGGGTTCGAGTTGCGGAAATGCGCTGATAAAGAGTCGTCAAAAAGCGTGCCAAGACTATAGTTATAGCGTACTTCCAATTGGTACAATCCTGCCTTGCGGCTACGGACATAGAAACCCAAACTGCCCGCTATTCCCCAGTCAAAAGGCTTCTCTATGGGGCTATATTGGTGCACCTCGCTCGTTTGTTTCGTGCCGCTGCCGCCATTGTCGTACACGCAGTAACCTATCTGTGGACCCAAATTAACAAACCCTCGAACAGTCGAACTGCCAAAATAGATATGCATCAGAAACGGCAATTCTATATAGTGTAGCGCGCGCGTGTAGGCTCCCGCTTCGTTCGCCTCACGCCAGCCGCGTTGCAGGTAGTTGAGCTCCACTTGCACCGCACAGCATTTCTGCCCGCTCCAGCGGAAGACCAGTCCGCTATTCCCGCCTAAGACTACCGCGTCAGTAATCGGCGACATGTTAGGCACCGTAGGCGAAAACTGCACCGTAGAAGCAGTAACTCCCCCATGTACCCCAAAATACACCTCCGGCTTGCGTAGCCGAGGTTGCGCCGCCACACAGACAGCCGCCAACCAAAAGGCACAGAAGACAATATGACGATGAACAGTATGCGTAAGTGCTGATATTATATAGGGTTTATTCCGCTTTTGTGTGTATCACGTGTACATTCGTATTGATATACCCTCCCTCGGGGTTCACTTGCTCGAATCGTATATCCGACTGCAAACCGGTGTAGGTGGTATCTTTCAAAATAGCCGCTATTGTGCGTGTCAAGTCGTAACCTAACAGGTCGTAGCGAGGAGTCGTGGAAACATGCTCGTGCCCGAAGTAGCGCTCGTAGTGCATCTCATAGGCATCGCGCGCCGTAGGTTGGTCGGTCGAGAAGATAGAGGTGTAGAGTAGCGGTAGAGCGATATTCTCGCGCGTCCACGAGTATTGTGCGCGAAGCGTAACGGCATGCGAACCCTTGCTATTGAGAATACGCGGAATAAGCACTTGCACATTGCTGTACTTCTCCGTGTTGAAAATCAAGATATTCTCCACGCTGTCCCGCAGTGCCAATTGGATAGAATCATCCAATATCTGGCGTATGGAAGTCTTGGTGTATGGTATTTGCCGTGCTGTGATTTCCTTGTGTACTAAGCGGACAGACGAAGGTATATCCGCGTCTTTAGCCTCCACCAGCACGCAGTTGACGCTGTCGCGATGCTCCTCCAACCACTGTCCCAGCACACGTGCCTCTTGCTCGGCAGAGGAGTTGAAGAGGTATAGATATGGGTTAGTCTCTATGCCTTCCATATAGTCGATGAAAGGCGCCAGCACAGGCACTTCGTGCTCCATCGCCCACGGCATCACTTGCATCAGTTGCAACGGATATGCCAAACCGATCACCGCCTGCGTCTCTGCGAGACTGTTGCTGTCTATCAGTTGGCGAACAATCGCGGTGTTCTTCTCCGTGTCATACACATCCAGCACCAGCGGCTGCCCTTCGGCTTGCAGGTCGTATGCGGCAAGCAGGCAACCCTCATAGAACTCCATGAAGCGCTCCGCATGCTGGTCTCGTTTGTCGTTGCGGGCTTGGAAAGGCAATAGCAGCGAGAGTCGTATGGTTGTCGAGTCGTTCCACTCCCATAGCGCAGGAATGGAATCGGCTACTGCTGTCGTATCTACTACGCTCGGCAGGCTGTCCGCAACTGTCTCCACCTCGCGGGGTGCCTCTATGCGAGGGTCGTGCAGGCGGCGAGAGATGGTGTCTCTTCGAGACAACTCGCGGGGCTGTGCAGGCTTGCGCCTGTCTGCTGTTGGGGTGGGGGCAGGAGCGGCAGCATCGGCTGAAGCTACCTTGACACGCCTGCCCTCGGGCACAGGGATATAAATCACCTCCCCGAAGCGCAGACCACGCGTGCGCAACTCAGGATTAGCCTCTATGATCGCGTCTTGCGATACGCCGAAATTCTTGCTCACGCGGTAGAGTCCCACGCTTTTCTCCACGGTGTAGCGGTACATCGGTTGCCCATGTATGGTATCTATCGGGCATCTAGCCACAATACTGTCAACAGCCGCATCCTGCGCCATCAAAGGCAGCAATGCCAGCCACACAAAACAAAATATGAAAAGTTTTCTTATCTGCATAATCTTTTTGTATAGGATAAAGGATTCAAGACACAAGATTAACGATTAAATAGTTATGACCATGGAATCTCAAAGACGAAGGTAATAAGTCTTTTATCTTTCAGTGAGCGAACGGTCATTATTCTCTGCTCAACTCCAGTCCTGCCAATATAAATGGTCCTATACCTTTCGGGTCGTTGTCGCGTATCTGTTCATGGATGTAATAGTCGTATTCTCCGCTACGGTAGGGGTTGCCTCCTAACCCGGCCACGGCGCAGCAGCGTGTCAGGCTAATCGTGCCGTCTTCGTTCTCCACCACGGCGCTCTTCCATATCCCGTCGTATGTCTCCTGGGCAATGGTGCGGAACTTCGCAGGCAAGTAACCCATGCGCGCCCCTTTCGCCATCGCGTAGCAGAACATCGCCGAGCAGGTGGATTCGGTGTAGTTACCTTCCGCTTCGGGCAGGTCAGGCACTTGGTACCACATTTTGGTCTCTGCGTCTTGCAGCGGCAGCAACGCCTCGCACACGCGGTTGAGGATGCCTATCAGTTCTGCGCGTCCCTCGTGATCGGCAGGCAGATAATCCAGCACATCGCATATAGCCATCACGTACCAGCCCTCGGCGCGCCCCCATGTGTGCGGACTGCATCCCGTCAGCGAGTCTGCCCAAGCCTGTTGGCGACTCTCATCCCAACCATGGAAGTTCAGATTCGTCTCCGCGTCCAGCGTGTGCTTGTCCACCACACGGAACTGACGCACCACGTCATTGAAAATCGTGTCCTCGTCTGCCCATACGGCATAGTGCGCATAGAAAGGCTCACCCATATACAAACCGTCGAGCCACATCTGCCATGGATACACTTTCTTGTGCCAGAACCCGCCTTCCGAGGTGCGCGGTTGAGTTGCTAACTGTGAGCGAAGCAGACGAATCGCCTCTTTGTACTGCGGCTGCGGATTGAGCGAATCAAGCAGGAAGAGGAAATTACCGCCGTTCACGCGGTCAATATTATAGGTTTCTAACTTGTAGGTCTTAATGCTACCATCGGGTTGTATGAAGTAGTCTGCAAACGCCTGCACATAGTTCAGATACGCACTGTCGCCCGTAGCGAGATAGGTCTCCAGCATAGCCTTGGCAATTAGTCCCTGTGTGTAGTCCCATTTGGGGGCTTTCAAGAAGTCTGCCATCCACAACTCGGGGTTATGCACTATCTCCGACTGTGCTATGCGCACTGTCTTAACAAGATAATCTGTAGCCATCGGCTCGCTTGTCCGTGTACAACCAGCTACTACCACCGCAGCAAGAAGTATAAAAATAGTCTTTTTCATATAGTATTATTGATATCCAAAATTAGCAGATTATTCAGATTATTCGGAATATTCCGATTATTCAGAGCCAGTCAACCTCTCACTGTCAACTTCTCGCGGCATATGCTCTCGTGTATTTATATCTCCGTATCAAGAAAACAATCAGTCCGATAAAGGCAAGCAAGGCAACAGGCGTGATGGTGGAGAATAGTTGCATCTGTGTGCGTTGCTCGTGTGCCCTTCGGTCGTTGAGCAGACGCAGCGCAATAGTTTTCTGCCGAAGCGGAATCAGTCCCTGCTCGTCAGTGAGGTACAGCACTGCATTCACAAGGAAATCACGGTTGGCAAACTGCATGCCCGAGTAACGGTCATACCCCGCTGGCAATGCCTTCCCCTGCTGAATCTCGTTTCGTATCACGCTCCCTGACGCCACCACCACTTGTCGGGAAACTTCCGAATCTCCCCCGATAGCCCCTCCTGCCGCAGCAAGTTCTATCCCCTCCGGCGCCATGCGGTGCGCAAACACCGATGGGAAACGCCCTTCCAGTGCCACCGCCACGGGCACATACTGATAACGAAATGTGCTCATATCGGGATTAAGGTCGCCAAGGTCCACCTCCGCGGGCGTAGGAATCAAGCGCGTAGCGGTAGAAGTTGCAAGCAACACCTCTTTGCGGATTCCGTCCTCGCCGCCTACCACATCCACGGGCGAAGCAAACATACTGCTCACCTGCCCGATATTGCGCGTAATAGGCGACGCCTGTGAGGTGAGCAACAGCGGCGCATAGTACCATGGTACGGGCTGCAAGTTAGGTTGCTGCGGGTCGGAAGACACATTCACCGGCACAGGCAGACACTGCACATCTTGTAG
Organism: Bacteroidales bacterium; assembly: GCA_022777485.1. Taxonomy (GTDB): domain Bacteria; phylum Bacteroidota; class Bacteroidia; order Bacteroidales; family Paludibacteraceae; genus Colicola. The sequence continues at coordinate 462 of JALFGC010000052.1, read as the reverse complement.
CAGCGTAGGGTTCACCCGCACGCCATAGCGAAACAGCATATCCGTCAAGTTCAAGTCCAGCGCCAACACCGTTGTGAAACCCGACTGCGCCAACACATCCTCCGAGAAACGCACGCCGTTCAGCACCCACAGCACATTGCCGCCCTGCTGAATGTAATGGTCAAGGATATATTTATCCGTCTCCGAGAAAGGTGTTTGCGGGTCTGCCACCACCACTGCTTGATAGCCGTCCAGCACACTCGGGTCGTTGCCCAATGCCCCGCGGTCTACCTGGAAATACTTGCTCAGTGCCAGACAGATATCATACACATTCTGCTCCGGTAACTCGCCATGCCCTTCCAAGAACGCCACCCGCGGCACTTCCGTCTGCTGCACTTGGTGTATTGCCTCTGCAAAGGCATACTCAAGGTTCTCGATACTGGCGTTCAGGTTCTCCTCGCCCGACATCCCGCGGTTATTCTG
>JALFGC010000039.1 GCA_022777485.1 Bacteroidales bacterium | reverse complement strand
CTTGGTTACTTTTTTGCTCCGCTTGGTTACTTTTTTGCTCCGCTTGGTTACTTTTTTGCTCCGCTTGGTTACTTTTCTCGTCTAGCTCCGTTACTTTTTGAGGTCGCTCAGTTACTTTTTCTCCGAGCTCTGTTACTTTTTCGGTCGGGTTTGACACTTTTTGGGCTGGTTCTGACACTTTTTCCTGACGATAAATAATCGTACGGAAGTCGTCCGCTTGAATAAACTCAGGTGTGCGGAGACCGAGAGCTTCGCAATCGGCTATCATATCTGTTGTACCTGTTCCCAAATGCTCAATATATCCTGCCATGAAGAGCGGATGAGCTAGAACGGGGTTGGTCGGTTCAGAGCGATGCACCTCATGCAGTTTTTGTATCGTGAAGCCATCGGGTAATCTTCCGGTAATGGCTCCCTATCAAGGGGGCTATAAATGTTATTCTCCATAGTACTTCTCCTTTCTGCACGCATTCAGCGTGTAAAGTTACAACTTTTTTGTGAGATATGCAAGAAAATGGGCGATAATCTGTCTAATATCTCAATTTTGAAGGGAAATTAAAGGGAAATAGCGGATAAGCGTCGGCAATTAGCCGACTTAATTCGAAGAAGAAGTGTGGAGAGGCACAGGAGCGGGTGTGGGGATGCCGTCAAATAGACGGCGTAATTCGAAGAAGGGAGATTGCGCGGGCGTGGGAATGTCGGCAGCTAGCCGACGTAATACGAAGAAGGGCACAGAAAAGGCGAGCGGGAATGCCGTCAAATAGACGGCGTAATTCGAAGAAGGGCACAGAAAAGGCGAGCGGGAATGTCGGCAGATAGCCGACATAATACGAAGAAGAGAATTTAGAAGAGAAATACGAAGAAGGGAAGAAAAGATCAGCGAGCAGAGATTTCCTCTGCCATTTGATTGAGGGCGACGCACTCGGCGCGAGTGATCGTGCGTTTATCGGGATCGTACGTCCAGGGAGAGAGGATGAGCAGACGGCCTGCGGCTACGGCATCGAAGAGGAGGTCGGAGGGTTTGAAGTAATTGCCGAAGCCGTTGTCAGAGAGGTAGATGATATAGCGATTGTCATGAATGAGGGCATGGAGCACTTCCTGCTCATCGCGAGAGATGAAAGGCGAAACCATGACCGTGCCTTTGGAAGCGGCATCGAGGCAGGCGGCTTTGTAGTCTTTGAGGGGCTGATCGTAGCCATGTTCGGCGGCATCCTTGACCCACATGCTACGAACGTGGACGGGCTGGCGGGACTGCTCCATGAGGACGCCGATATTGCCTACGGCATCGTAGGTGCGACCGTTGATCTCGACGTTGTGTTGGACGCAGAAGAAGCCGGGTTTGAGGCGCTTGGTAGCGAGGCGAGCGGGGTTCATGTCGAGATAGCGGATAGCGGTGGGTAATTGGCGGTACTGCGACATAGGGCGGGGGAAAGGTTTGTCTGTAAAGACAGGCGAGAGGGCATAGAAAGCGTCGTTGCCAATCTGCGTGCGGAGTAAGGCGGGGTTGGTGTAATAAACTGAGCTATCAGCCAATGAGGATAGTGCGAATGAATAGGCGCGACCGAGTGTGCGGGCTGCCCGCCAGAAGCCGGTAATGACAGAGGAGATACCTTTCTTCATCGCCCGACGGACGTACAAGATCGCGTGCAGGTGGTTGGGCATGAGGCAGAAATGGAGCACTTGCACCTCGGAATAGAACTCCGGAATACGGAGCAGGCGATCAACGACCGCATTACCGAGATTGGTGCGCTTCACGAAGGCCTGCATGGGGTCGTTATCGGGGATGATGAGTTCGCCGAAAAGCGGCTGGCGAGAGGGGACGACCATGGTGACATGATACAAACCGGCGCCTTTCCACACCGTGTCGGGTTGTTGCCATTGCCATGTGTCGTGAACCATACTACCGAATTCTGGTGCAAAGGTACGAAAAAATCCGCACATACGCAAGAGAAAAATGCAGATTCATATGAAATGCCGTCAATTAGACGGCGTAATTCAAAGAAGGGAGATTGCGCGGGCGTGGGAATGTCGGCAGCTAGCCGACGTAATACGAAGAAGAGCGGAAATGGAGATGTCGGCAATTAGACGACGTAATACAAAGAAGAGCGGAAATGGAGATGTCGGCAGCTAGCCGACGTAATACGAAGAAGAGCGGAAATGGAGATGTCGTCAATTAGACGACGTAATACGAAGAAGGGAGATTGCGCGGGCGTGGGAATGTCGGCAGATAGCCGACGTAATACGAAGAAGAGCTGCATAGTATGCGGGACAAGAAACGAAACTAATGCGGCATTGAATGCCGCGACAATAAACAAAGTATGCGTAGGGGTATAGCAAGGGTATAGCAAGGGTATACGTTTAGAGCGTAACAAACGGGTAAATTGAGCGGTGTGAATGAGAAGAAGAAATGAAAATAGAAGAGAACATATTTTTATCCCCCTTTTGGAGCGAAGCGACCAAGAAAAATTGAGAGTAAGCGAATATGGAAACTCTCTTTGGGGATTATGACCATAAATTCCGAAAATGTGTGCTTATGCTCCTTTTTCAGTGGGCTTACCCCCAAAAAAAGCAGGTACCGTTCGGAAACGATACCTGCTTTGCAATACACTGATTCTACTTATTCAGCCATCAGGAGTTCCATAATGGTGCAAGCAGACTGCGCCACGTTGGAGCCCGGACCGAATATGGCGGCTACGCCTGCCTTGTAGAGGAAGTCGTAGTCCTGTGCGGGGATGACACCACCGGCAATCACCATGATGTCCTCGCGACCGAGTTTCTTCAGTTCATCAATCACCTGCGGCACGAGGGTCTTGTGTCCTGCAGCGAGCGAGGAGACACCCAACACATGCACATCGTTCTCTACAGCCTGCTTAGCCGCCTCGGCGGGAGTTTGGAACAAGGGTCCCATATCCACATCGAAGCCACAGTCTGCGTAGCCCGTTGCTACCACTTTAGCACCACGGTCGTGTCCGTCCTGACCCATCTTGGCAATCATGATACGCGGCTGACGACCTTCTTTCTTTGCAAATTCGGCGGTGAGGGCTTGTGCCTTGACAAACCAATCATCGTTCTTAGTTCCTGATGCGTACACGCCTGAAATAGTTCTAATAGTTGCTTTATAACGTCCTACCACTTTCTCGCAAGCGTCGGAAATCTCGCCCAACGATGCGCGGAGTCCTGCTGCTTTCACAGCAAGGTCAAGCAGGTTGTGGCTGCATTTCTTGCCGTCCGCCCACTCCTGTACGGTAGCGGTGATTTCTGCCAATGCGGCTTGCACAGCAGCCTCATCGCGGTTAGCACGCAGTTCTTTCAAGCGAGCCACCTGCTCTTCGCGCACAGCGGTGTTGTCGATTTCGAGGATGTCGATGGGGTCTTCGTGGTCAAGACGGTACTCGTTCACACCGATAATCTTCTGCGTGCCGGAGTCGATACGCGCCTGTGTGCGGGCAGCGGCTTCCTCGATACGCATTTTGGGGATACCCGTCTCGATAGCGGCAGCCATACCGCCGAGTTTCTCGATTTCCTGAATATGCTCCCACGCCTTATCCATGATTTCCTTGGTCAATGCCTCTACATAGTAGGAGCCGCCCCACGGGTCAATCTCCTTGCAGACCTTGGTCTCTTCTTGAATGTAAATCTGCGTGTTACGAGCGATACGTGCGGAGAAGTCGGTCGGTAGTGCGATCGCCTCATCGAGGGCGTTGGTATGGAGCGACTGGGTATGTCCGAGCGCAGCACCCATCGCCTCGATGCAGGTACGACCCACATTGTTGAAGGGGTCTTGCTCGGTGAGCGACCATCCTGAGGTCTGGCAGTGGGTACGCAGCGCCATCGACTTCGGGTTCTTCGCACCGAACGACTTCACAATCTTCGCCCACAGCATACGACCTGCACGCATCTTCGCAATCTCCATGAAGTGGTTCATACCGATTGCCCAGAAGAAGGAAAGACGCGGTGCGAAAGTGTCCACATCCATGCCGGCGTTGATACCTGCACGCAGGTATTCCATACCGTCAGCGAGGGTGTATGCCAACTCAATGTCCGCGGTAGCACCTGCCTCCTGCATGTGGTAGCCGGAGATAGAGATAGAGTTGAACTTCGGCATGTTCTGCGAAGTGTACTCGAAGATGTCAGCGATAATCTTCATGGAGAACTTCGGCGGATAGATATAGGTGTTGCGCACCATGAACTCCTTGAGGATATCGTTCTGGATAGTACCTGCCATCTCTTCGAGTTTAGCACCCTGCTCCAGACCCGCGTTGATATAGAACGCAAGAATAGGCAGCACGGCGCCATTCATAGTCATGGAGACGGACATCTTGTTCAAAGGAATACCTGCGAACAGCACCTTCATATCCTCGAGCGAGCAGATGGACACACCTGCTTTTCCCACATCGCCCACCACGCGCATGTTGTCGGCATTGTAGCCGCGGTGGGTTGGCAGGTCGAAGGCTACGGACAGACCTTTCTGACCGCTGGCGAGGTTACGACGATAGAAAGCATTCGATTCCTCGGCGGTGGAGAAACCTGCATACTGGCGAATCGTCCACGGACGCAGCGGATACATTGCGCTATACGGACCGCGCAAGAAAGGCGGAATACCCGACACATAGTCAAGGTGCTCCATACCCTCCAAGTCTTCCTTGGTGTAAACAGGCTTCACGTCGATGAGTTCCGGCGTCTGCCAGTTGGCTTCATTGGCTCCCTCTACATGCGAAGAAGCAATCTTGTTGATATCAATATCTTTGAAATTAGGTTTCATCGCTATTATTTGTTTAAGAGTTGAGCGTTAAATGTTTTCAGGGTCTCAAGGACATTAGAACGAACATTGATGAAGTTGTTGATACCCAATGCTTTGAGGTCTTCGGAGCAAGCGGGCGCGCCGGCTACAATGAAGAGTTCCTTGGCGTCTTTGAGCGTCTTCCATGCCTCGGGTGCGAGCGTTGCATACTCGTCGTCGCTGGAGCAGAGCACGATGATGTCTGCCTTGGCTTTGCGCGCCGCCTTGATACCCTCGGCAACCGTCTTGAAACCGTTGTTGTCTATCACCTTATAACCTGCGCACGCGAGGAAATTGCACGAGAACTGCGCACGCGCAATACGCATAGCGAGGTTGCCGATGGTGAGCATGAATGCCACTGGTTGTTTCTTCGCAGCCTCGGTCTCAAGACGCAATGTCTCGAACTCCTCTGCTGCACGCGCGATATGGAGCGCAGGAATCTGCCCCTGCTGCGTAGCACAACAGCCGCAACCGCAAGCGGTCTCTTTGATTTTCTTTGCGGCTTTCTCGGTGAAGTTAGGATACTGGTTCGAGCCGAGCAACACCTCTTTGCGCTTAGCCACATCGGCAAGACGCTTGGTGAGGTTCTCCTGCATGGCTTCTTGCACCTTGCCGGCAGCCACCATCTCGTACATACCGCCTTGCTCTTGGATAGCGAGGAACTGCTTCCATGCCTCCTCCGCAAGTGCGTGGGTCAGGTTCTCGATATAGAAAGAGCCCGCTGCGGGGTCAACTACCTTATCGAAGTGTGCCTCTTCCTTGAGCAGGAGTTGCTGGTTGCGGGCGATACGCTCTGCGAACTCAGTCGGTTGCTCGTAGGTTACATCGAACGGAGTAACGACTATCTCGTCCACGCCTGCGATAGCCGCCGACATGGTCTCGGTCTGCGAGCGGAGCAAGTTCACATACGCGTCGAAGACGGTCATGTTGAAGCGGCTGGTCTCGGCGCTCACATTCATCTTCGCAGCCTCTTTGAGTGCGGCGGTGAAGAGCGGTGCTTTGTATGCCTCTACAATCTTCGCCCACAGCAGACGGGCAGCGCGGAACTTAGCAATCTCCATGAAGTAGTTACCACCGATACCCATGTTGAAGCGGATGGCGTTCGCTGCCTTGTAATTAGGCACGCCTGCTTCAGTGAGCATGGTCATGTATTCTGCACCCCATGCAAGTGCGTATGCCAATTCTTGTGCGCAGTACGCACCGGCGTTGTTCAGGATAACGCTGTTCACGCCTACTACACGGTAGCCCGGAAGCGACTTCGCCGCTTTCACCACGGCAGCGATCTTCGCACTCACATGCTCGCGGCTGAGCAACTTACCTTTCAGTAGCATGTTGCGGATAGGATCTACATTGATACTACCCTTCATGTTCTTCAGGTTGTAACCCATGCGACCATAGTAGCGCACGAGGATACTTGCCAACTCAGCGGCTGCGCAGGCGCATACTTGGAAGTTCAGCGTGATGGCGTCTGCCTGAATACCATTGAGCAGGTTCTTGATGAATCGATAGTTCACTTTCTCTTTGTCCAAACGGAAACCCAGCGAGGTAATACCCTTGTTGAGCACATCCAGCGCCTTGGCGTTCGCCTTGCGAGCGTTAGTACCGGCGCAGATGTTCTGGCGAATAGCCCATTCGTTGTGTGTCTTTGTACCGCGCACATAGGGGAATTGCCCGGGCGCAGAGGTAGTAGTTTTCAGACCTTTAAGGTCTTCACGACGGTAGAAAGGCTGCACATTGAAGCCTTCCGGAGTGCGCCAAACGAGTTTCTTCTCGAAGTCGGCACCTTTCAAGTCGGTCACGATTTTCTCCTTCCATGTCTTGGTTGAGATGGCGGGAAAATCAGCCAACAAATTCAATTTTTCTTCTGCCATGATTTGAATTGATTTATTGTTGTTTTATGGTTAATAATACGAGTCAATTTTTTATTTCTCCACGAAAAGCCATTAAAAATTCATTAAAAAGAATATGCTTTAATGGTTCTTTATATGGTCTTTAACGGAGAATATCAAGACAATGTTTAATGGTCCTTTATACGGTCTTTAATGGAGACATCAATAACTTATTTATTAACGGAGGATAAAGGAGGATGATGGTCGTTTCACTCTCGTACTTGCGCTCCGAATGCAGTGTAAGTCCTCCCCTCCACGATGATAAGCAGTTGCCCGTTGCGGAGCACTTTCTGCGGTCGGATACGAGTGTCGCTGTCGTCCACCATATTTATCGCTGTCGAATGGCAGGTAGTCAAATACTCCGTGTAAACGGTTTCCGCTCCGCCCAAACGGATGGTAATCACAGCAATGCCCGGACCATATGTAGCGGTGTTGGTGGTACTACTGAAACGGATTGCGCCGCTACCCATCCACGAAGCCTCGTCACGCAACAAAGTATAGTCTTGCAGAGTCTTACTACTTGCTTCGAGCGAGCCGAGCGTCTGTCCCGCGCAGGTGATATCCACCGTGTTGTAAGTAGCGCCGCCGTAGGTGCGCATATTCACCACGATAGACTCCACGGCGCTCACTTCCACCGCAGGCGACTCGATATAGGCGTTCTGCGTGAGTATCCAATAGGTCGGTTGCGTAACCGTACCGCTAATCGTCCAGCCGGCTGTTTCCTCTTTGCTCAGCGCTATCTCTGTGGAAGCGTTTCCTTGCGTGGAAGCCGTAGCCTCACCTTTCGCGAAAACAGCGTGGAAGGTCATGTCCGATGTTATCTCCGGTGCAGAAGCCACATCCGTGAACAGCACCTCGGGCGCTATATCTGTTGTGCCGGCAATCTGTTCCGTGGTCCATCCCATGAACACCGTGCTCGTCTCGCTGCACGAAGTAGGAATCGCAGGAAGCACCTCAATGCCCTTTCCCTTTACCACTTTCGTCGTCGGGTTGCCTTCGATGTATTCATCGCCGTCCACTCGCCATGTTATCTGCCAAGTCTCTTCGGGGTCAGGCACAGTCCCGCCGCCCGAACCGTCATAGCCGTCGCTCACGCCCGGCACAAAAGCCGCGTCAGACGAGCAGACCAGCAGCGACATATCCACCGACTCACCCGCGTGCGAACCCCATATATACTCCACCAGATACGGATAGTCGATAAACGGATTGCGGTTGCCCTGCGTGGCTTGAATGCCGTTGTTGCGGTCTATCTCTTTCTGCGATACAGGGTCTTCGCGGTGCCATTTCAGAAGCAGCGCAATACCATAGTTGGTGAGTCCGAACTTGCCCGTAGCCGTATAGTTGCCGCTAAAAATCTTGCTACCGTCACCGGAGGTAAACGCCTGATGATCCCCTGCCCATCTGAGCAATGCGCCCATATATCCGCGGGCAAAATCACCTTTGTATTGGTCTTGCGGTTCAAAGACTGTCCCCGAGCACGACACCGTTGTCCCCTCATTGCCCGCAAGCGTATTGCCGCCCGTGATAGTGATAGACAAAGCAGAGCCTTTCTTGCTGCCGTCATACGAATAATCGGCGTTGCCCACCTCGCCAAAAGCATAATTACTGCGCATGTTGTTCACCTTGCCATCGGTCGGCACCAAGTGGAAAATATCACAGCCGGGACCACTCTTCGTACCCCCGTACCACGACTTGGGAATACTGTGCTCGCGATTCCAGCAGTCGCACTCTTTGCTATAGTTGCCGCAGCGGTCTTTGTTCAAATCGAAATCGCAGTTCGAGTACATGTCCCATAGTTTCCCGTTTTCCTTCATATCGGTCTCGGGGTAAGCATCGAACAAACCGTCGTAACCCAAAGAGGAATAGCCCACTTTGACTATCACATGCACCTCATCGAAGAGCGACTTCGACGACTTTCCGTTCACGCCGGCATAGTAGGTCGGCAACTGATCCGCAGGAGTAACTGTTTTCGCTTGCAGAGATACTGCAACCAGCAGCAAAAAAATAATTGAAATACTGAAAAAACACCGTTTCATAATAGTTCTCAGGTCTATTTTTCTCAAAAAGTCTACAAAGTTACTGCTTTTTTCTCATATACGCAAGCCGCAAATGCCTTTTTTGCTTGAAACATGTTGTAAAACATGCTTTTCAATATTTTTATCCCCTCTCAACCCTCTCTTATCCCCTCCCTACCCTCACTATATCCCATCGCCCTCCCGCACTCTCTAGCCCCTCTCAGACCCCGCCTTCCCCTCTCAGACCCTCCAGCCCCCTCCCCCAATCCCCTTCATCTTTCCGTATATACTAATAAGCGGCTGCCAACTGTTGGCAGCCGCTTATCTGTCTCTAATCACCTGAGTTCGATATAAGATTTTTATCTTGATTCTTTTGAGATTGCTGTTTATCCCGAGCCTGTCGGGAAGCGTAGCGAAACAAACAAAGCAATACTCAACTTATATTTTAGTAAAGATTTTGTTTAGATTTGTTATTTATTTCGAACTCATGTTACATTAATGTCTAATTACACGGCCATTATATGTTTTATAAATATTTATACATATTTGTTGATACAAATGCCGCCCAATCACACGCCAATTAACGGAGCCTACATGTTTACCTAAAGAAACTAAAATGCACACTCCCATACACACGCTCCTCCACAAAATGCGCATGGTTATCGAAATGGTAGTTCTTGCCATGCTCCAAGACAAAATACCCACCGTCCTTAAGCAGTTGTTTCTCAAATATCCATTCCGGCACCAGCGGCAGTTCGGGCAGGGCATAGGGAGGGTCTGCAAAGATAAAATCGAAACGCAAAGCACAGGCGTTCAAATACTTAAACACATCGCTCCGCACCACAGTGAGGTTGTGTATCCCCAACTGCTTGCAAGTGGAGATGATGAAGTTCTGTTGCGTGTGAGCCATCTCCACCGCCGTCACGCTTCGCGCGCCTCTACTGACAAACTCCAGTCCTATCCCACCCGTTCCCGCGAACAAATCAAGCATGTCGCAATCCTCAAAGGTTATGCGGTTGGTCAGCAGATTGAACAAACTCTCTTTGGCGAAATCGGTCGTGGGTCGTGCCGTTATATTTTTAGGGGGCGTCAAACGGCGCCCCCTAAATTGTCCGGAAATAATTCGCATATCGGAACTGCTATTTATATAGTAGGAATTACTCCCAGTTTCCTGCGTTGTTGTTCGGAGCGTCGATACTGCCGACTTTCAGTCCGGCGTAGTGGTCTAATTTCTGCTCCTTGTCTATCAGGTTCACCAACTCTTGCTCATTCAGATCACCAAGATAGGTTGCGAACGGCGCACGAGCCTCAAACAACGGCACACGAATACCTTGGCTCGTAGTGTAGGTGTTGTTCACCTCCAACTCATAGCGAACTCCGTTGCTGTAAGGGATGTAGATGATTTGGTCAACGGTCTCTTCGGTCAACGCACCCTTGTAGAGAGTCTCAATCATATTCTTCTCTATGGTATCGCGACGGAAGCCACTCAGCCCGTTGTTCTTCACCTCTCTATCGTTTTCCCACACATAAGCATACAACTCATCGTCCGAAGCAAACTGCTGTTTCTTCTGTGCTTTTGCTTTGGCTGCATCCATAATCTTCACAGCCTTGTGCTCTGTCAAACCGGCCTCCAACTGCTTGTCTGTCAGGCTACCTTCTTTCAATACCTCTTTCTTTGGGGTGGTCTTCAAGAAAAGAACCAAACTGTCCAAGTCTGCCGTGAAATAACCTTTCTCGCGGTTGAACTCAACCTCTGCCGTACGCAGGTGCATTAAGTTTTGAATAACTGCCACTTCTCGCGCTTGGCGGGTGTTCTCAAAAGAAATGGGGGTAACCACGCTCATTACGCAAAAATAGCCCATCACTACTGCGGCGACACACAGCAGGCTAACCATGATAATTTTTGTTGCTTTCATTTTTTTTGGTATAGTTTTTGATTATTTTCGGGTTGAAATGCAGTTTTTTCCAAAAAATGCGCTGCAAAGTTACACTTTTTTTTTCATATGTGCAAAAAAAATCGTAAATTTGCAGCGATTTTTGAAGAAAAACCACTTCACCACCCAAAATAGTTTGACAGAAATGGAAGACAACAACAAAATACTATACGATATTTTGAACGAACGCTTGGAATTGCTCCGCCGGCTGGACCAAGAGCCCGACTCGGAACACAAGCGTCATATTGCCAAAGAGACCCAAATGCTCCATGCACCCTTGGCGCACCGTTTAGGCTTGTACCAAATCAAGACCGAGATGGAAGATTTGGCGTTGAAGTTCTTAGATTATCGCACCTACAAATATATAGCGCACGCGCTCAATGCCAAGAAGTCGGAACGCGACGCCTATATCGCCCGATTTATTGCGCCTATTGAAGAGAAACTGAAATCCGAAGGCTTCGTCTTTACCATTAAAGGACGCCCGAAATCCATCCACTCCATCTACCATAAAATGCAGGCGCAGAACTGCGATGTGGATAGAATTTACGATTTGTTTGCCATTCGTATCATTTTGGACTCCGCACCGGAAAAGGAGAAGTCCGATTGTTGGCAGGTATATTCCCTGATAACCGATGTCTTCCAGCCGAATCCCAAGCGACTGCGCGATTGGCTCTCTGTGCCCAAAGAAAATGGCTACGAGAGCCTCCACACCACGGTCTTAGGACCCGATGAAAGATGGGTGGAAGTGCAGATTCGTACCAAACGCATGGACGAAGTGGCAGAGAAAGGCGTGGCTGCACACTGGGCATACAAAGGCGTGAAGGGCAACATCTTGGCTAACAAACAGTATGTCTATGTCTTCACGCCGACGGGAGACTTGAAGCGCTTGCCGGCAAACGCTACCGTCTTAGACTTCGCCTATTCTATCCACAGCGATGTGGGAGACCATTGCGTAGGAGGGCGTATCCACAACCAGAATGTCTCTATCCGCCAATTGCTCAACAACGGCGACCAAATTGAGATTCTCACATCCCCCAACCAAAAACCCAATGCGGATTGGTTGAACTTTGTCGTATCAACCAAGGCGAAGAATAAAATCCGACAGTCGCTCAAAGAAATAGAATATAGGTTCGCAGCGGAAGGTCGAGAGGTGTTGGAGCGCAAATTCCACAACTGGAAGATAGACTACACCGAAGGCGATATTTCCCGCTTGGCCAATAAGTTAGGCTACAAGGCGGTGAGCGACCTCTACCAGTCCATTGCGCAAGAGAAAGAGGATATTCTGCGTCTTCGCGATGTGTTCCTGCAGTTGGACGCCCCTGCCGCTGTGCGCCCCGTACAGCAGGTATCCGAAGAAACTGCCAGACCGGCGAGCACAGGCGGCGAGGCGCTCCATGGTATCGCCATTGAGGTGGATATGAATGTGAAGAATGTGGATTACAACCTCTCGAAATGCTGCAACCCCCAGCCGGGAGACCCCATCTTTGGGTTTATCAGCGTTACGAAGGGGATTCGTATCCATCGCTGCGATTGCCCCAATGCAGACAACATCCGAGAAAGATACCCATACCGCATGATTCCCGCCCGTTGGGCACAAAAACCGCAGTCAACAACCGCAAACGCGAAGACGAAACATTAATTACACGACCATTATATGTTTAATAAATATTTGTCCCATATTTGGCAATATTTGTTGACTTAATAAGATTTTAGTATAGATTTTTTATTTCTTCAGCACTCAAAGTCTAATTCGTTTTTGGTATAAATTAATGTCTAATTACACTGTAATTACATGTTTAAGACCATATTTGTTCACTAAAAAAAGAAGCATATTAACCATCTAACCACGATTCATTTTGGAATCCTACCCTTCTATATTGTTAGAAAATGCTGTTAATCAAGTGGCTTCCCTGCCGGGAGTAGGCAGAAAAACAGCATTGAGGCATGTGCTACACCTGTTAAGGCAATCTGAGAAAGATGTCGACGCTTTTACAAGTGCCATCGCCCGCCTGAAAAAAGAGGTGCGTTATTGTCGTATTTGCCATAACATATCCGACCAAGACATCTGCCCTATTTGCCAATCCCACAAACGCGACCACCATACCATCTGCGTGGTGGAGAATATACAAGATGTCATGTCGATTGAGAATACGGGACAATATACAGGAATCTACCATGTGTTGGGCGGCATTATCTCGCCGATGGATGGCATAGGGCCCAAGGATATTGAGGTTGATTCGCTCATGGAGAGAATACTGCCGGAGCATATCCAAGAAGTCATTCTTGCCTTGCCGACGACCATGGAAGGCGACACCACCAATTTCTACATCTATCGTCGCCTCTGCAACATGTTGGAATCGCAGCACAACCCCAACATGGTCAAAATCACACAGTTGGCAAGGGGAGTAGCGATAGGCAACGAGTTGGAATATACGGACGAGATTACATTAGGCCGCTCCATCGTGAACCGAGTGGCATTCAACGGCTAATCCACTAATAAACAACCATAGTATAGAATTATATCGAAAATATTTGTTCAATATTTGAATATATTTGTTCTCTATAAACCAAGCACATTATGGAACATCAAATTGCAAAACATCTAAACTGGTACTACTATGGGATGATGGTGCTGGCTATCATTGCCGCCACCCTACCCTCCTACTTGATTTCTAATGAATTACTTGTCCCGATAGACAGTATGTCCACGCTGGGTAAGACCATACAGTATGTAGTCATCTTCGACGCACTCATTACCATTCCGTTTGGACTGTATGGTTTCAAAAGAGCCTGTACGCGCCTGCTACGCTCCGCCGAAGCAACCGACCAACCCTTGACGGATGAACACTATCATCGGTATCAGAACTATGCCATAGCCCGTATCTTGCTCGTGTCTAATTCCATGGTACTGGGGATTGCGGCGTTTTACCTCCTGGGCTGCCATCAGTCTATGCTTTGGATTGCCGCTATCGGAGCCATTGGGTGGTACTTCACAAAACCCACTGCACGCAAAATACAGATGGAACTGACCAAGTCGCAAAATGCGGAAGAAACATATTAGTAACCCTTCAAACTTTGTTAAGTATGGTAATAGCAGTCGATTTCGATGGTACTATCGTAACCCACGAGTACCCGCGCATAGGTAAGCCTGTTCCCTTTGCTATTCAAACATTGTTGAAACTGCAAAGAGAAGACCATCACCAGTTAATCTTGTGGACGGTACGCGAAGGCACATTGCTCAAAGAAGCAGTGGATTATTGCGCGGCTAAAGGACTGGAGTTCTATGCCGTCAATTCCAACTACCCGGAAGAAGACCCGACGCAGCCCGCCAATCGCAAGGTTACGGCGGATGTGTATATCGATGACCGAAACTTAGGAGGCATCCCTGACTGGGGAGTAATCTACAATATGATTCACTCCGGCAAGTATAACGAGCCTGCGCCGGCAGACAACTTGCCCGACCAACCGACTATCAAGAAGAAATCGTTCTTCGCTAAACTATTCGGATAGAACTGGAATGCTTCGTCTGCGAAAAATAGAGCCGATAGACTTGCCTTTCTTGTATCAATGGGAGAATGACGCAAGTGCGTGGACAGATTCCGACAACCATAACCCGCTTTCTCAGCACGAGTTGAGAGAGTATATCGATTCGTCTTCCGGAGACATCTATCGCGATGGGCAACTGAGACTTATCATAGAGGATGAGGGGCAAACGCTGGGGTGCATAGACCTCTTCGATTTCGACCCCCGCAATCGGAAAGCGGCCATCGGGATGTATATCGCTCCCGAGGTGCGAGGAAAGGGAGTTGGGAAAAAAGCGGTAGCCCTGTTGGAGCAATATGCCTTTGATTTCCTGCACCTTCGCTTGCTTTATGCGATTATTTGCGATACCAATGCACCTTGTACCGCAGTCTATCGGGATATGGGATATGCCGAAGTGGCGAAACTGCCGCATTGGACAATAGAATCATCTGCCGCTGTTTGGATGAAGACCAACCCGAGACAAACACTATAACGCGCACTGCATGCCCTAAATACGGCATATAGTCCCAAAAACGAAGCCTAAAAAGAAAAAAATCGCAAAAAAGTTTGCGTAATTCAAAAAAAAGCAGTACCTTTGCGCTCGCTTTTGAGAATTGCTTCTGAGCAGACATGTTCTCTATAAGCTGGAAAGTTGTCTGAGTGGTCGAAAGAGCCGCACTCGAAATGCGGTGTACGCATTATGTCGTACCGGGGGTTCGAATCCCTCACTTTCCGCATAGGAAGGAAAATCTGTGAGATTTCCTTCCTTTTGTTTTTGTAAGATACTAAGAATTAGTTTTTTACGAGCAAAAATCGGAAACATTTATGCACATTTATCCGCTACGCCGGACTGCCCTATTTTGGGCGCATTTGGCAGGTGTGACAAAATTGTGCCAAAAATGTGACATAAACTTTTTTCGGGATTCCGTGTCCCGAGAATCAAAAGGTATAACTTATCTCCTACTTTTATGACTGGCAATCAGGAAAAGTGGGAGAGAAAAAAAATGCCTGAATTACAGCAAAATTTTGGAACTATGCGGCGATACTTGCCGGCAGTTCTGCGTCAAAATTCGATGGGTTGGTACATTGAGTATTATGCCTACAATCAGATTTCACAAAGTTTAGAGCGCAAGCGCGTCCGTGTCAATCGGGAGCGTAAGCGTGCGCGTACATTTGCGGAGTTCCGTTCTATTACTTCGCAAATGATTATCCGTATCAACTGCCAGTTGGCTGGTGGTTGGTCTCCTTATGCTATTACCGATACCACGCAGGTCGTGCAGGTGCAGACCTTGCAGGCGCAAGGTATGCAGGTAGTGCAGACGCAAGGAGTGCAGGTTGCACCCGTAACGGTGCAGACGCAAGCCGTGCCGGTAACCACGACCATACCTCTGCCCTCGTCTTCCTTTACTCAATCATCCACGCAGGTTCAGCCCAAGGAAGACGACTCTATCTTGATGACGGAAATGATAGAGAAGTTCCTTGCGGACAAGAAGCGGGAACTAACCGCTAACACCATGCGCAGTTATAAGAGTTTCGGGAACATTCTCACGAAGTGGTTGCAAACCAATCATCCGCAGTTGCGTAGCAATGCGTTTACGCAACGGATAGCCGTTGATTTTATGGAGCACCTCTTGGATGGTGCGAGCCGTCGGAACTCCGGCAAGGAGTTACGACACAATGACGGCACGGTAAGTAATGGCACTTACAATAATGGTATTAAACAAGGTCGTGTCTTGTTTAATTGGGCTATTGAGAAGTGCTATTGCAAGGTCAATCCTTTCGCCAAAATCAAGCCGAAGCGCGAGGAGGCGAAGACACGTATCTTAATACCCGAGGAATGGCGCAAGAAGATACGTGAGTACTTTGAGAAGACCAATCCGCAATACCTTATCATCTGCGAGTTGGTGCACACCTCGCTCATACGACCTGTGGAGATTAGTCGTTTGCAGGCGTATATGGTGAATATCAACGATAGTTGTATTGTGCTGCCTGCAAGTATCACGAAGAACCACAAGGAGCGTCGTGCTCGTTTGTCTGACGAGTTGAAAGCGATGTTGGGCAAACATATCATGGGCGCAAAACCTGATGACTATCTCTTTGCAGATAGGTGTTGGCTGTGCGGCAAAGTGCCGATGACCAGTAACTCTTATGGCAAAGTATGGGATAGCATGCGCAGTAAGATAGGTCTGCCGCAGGAAATGCAACTATACTCGTTGCGAGATACGGGTATCAACGGGATGTTGAAAGCCGGTATCGACCCATTGTCCGTTATGCAGGCAGCCGACCACAGCGATCTATCCATGACGACCCGCTACGCGAACCACGCCGACCCCGAACTATTCCGCAAACTGAACGAAAAAGCACCGAGTTTCTAACCGGCTTGTCGTGTCAGAAACTTCTGTGTGCTTATTCGTTCACAAGATAGAAATCACCTTTGAGGAGTTGGGACATGCCGTCGGGGGTGAAGGTGGCGGTTACCTTCTCGCAGACATAGTGCCTACCGCGGATATAGAATAGAGCCCGCGGGTTGGGAATAGTGTCTGCTATCCACTTGAATGTATATTTGCGCGAGGGGTCTATCTTGTACCCTACCGCGTGCTGGCTGAAGTCTCCATCGTCCAATCGCAAGGAGAGGTCGAACTGCTGCACCCAAAAGTAAGGTGTCGGCGGGTTGTAGATTAAGCCTGCTGACTTGCGTATCTCCACATAGTCTATGATGGGATGGTAATTGAAGAACCTGTCCGCGTAGCCCTTTTTCCAAAAGCCCACATAAATCTTATCAAGGTACTCCTTGCCTTGCGTGTTGTAGTTTTCTCCCTCCTCAATGATATACGCGGGCATACCTTGAAAATCAGCCCACGCTTCTTCATCGGAAGAATAGTTTTTCTCCGAACCATACTCCGGCAAATCCATAAAGATAACATTCGGGTCTTCCTTGTCCGCGCCGTCTATCCAAGCGGGCACAATCTTTATCTCTTTCGTTTCGTTCGCAGGGTCGGCAATATATTCACAGAATGTATTGACCGGCTGGATAATGCTGTCATAATAGGGATAGTTGGCACCGTTATGCTCTACCAAGACCAAATTATAGTTGCGCAAGATAAAGTACATCTTCACATCTTTGCAGTAGATGAGCCGTTGAAATGTGGAACTGGTAATCTCATTGTGCGTGGAGGCGTACTTTTTCCAATACTCCAACATCTCGTTTACCGTGTTGAACTCTTTGTAGTACCTTTTGTTTCCTGACGGCAAGACCTTATCAATAAGTGTCTTGACGGCTTGGGAGCAGGAATAGTATTTCCATAACCTATGTGAGCAGTCGGCGTAACGATAGTTTTGCATGAGGCGGTAGTTGGTCGTCTCGCTTTCCACGGAGACGGAGAAAGCGTCCACGACCTTTTCTATCTCCACCGTACCGCCTTCTGCGATGATGTCGGTGGGGAAATGGCTGGTGATGGTCTTGGTGTGGTGGTCTATGTCAAATTCACAGTTCATCAACATCTCCAACTGCTCGAACAGTTCCGTAACCGTCCAGTGCGGGAGGGCGTAGGCGAAGTCCAGCAAGTCCCATGTATATGGCAGCACATTGCAGCAGATTAAGTACTTGAACTTGGTCTGCTCCCATGTTTGGAAGTTGCAGGTGTAGCCTAAGTTGTTA
>JALFGC010000042.1 GCA_022777485.1 Bacteroidales bacterium | reverse complement strand
AATAAACAACTTATAGGTTGATTTTTTTCAAAAAAAGTGTTTTTTCTTAATGATAGGCAATTTTGATGTGATTATCTATTGTGCTTACAAAAACACCTCCATGCCGTTGATTTGGAAGATACAGACATCGCGGACTTGGCGGATCTGTCCTGACGAAAGGAGTTTGATACGGCGTGTGCCGTTGCGAAAATCATAGCGAAGCGAGATACAGTTCTTGTAGTGCTGTATCTCTCCCTTGGCAGTGAATAGGGCTATATCCACCGGCTCGGGGTGCGAGAGTATCTCGCGGAGGGTGTTGATGTGGATGGCTCTCATTTGACTTGTGCGTTGTAGAGTTCCGACAGCGGAACGGCGTGGTTACGGATTAGGTCTTCTATCTGCTCGTGGAGCGTATGGAAGACTTTGGGGTCGGTGGTTACGATGGCGGACTCGTGGCGGTTACCGCGGGTGAGGTTCTGCGAGGTGATTATCGCGACGGACATTGCAGCGGACTGAATAAGGATAACCTTGCTGTGGTTGTCTGCGAGGTAGGTGTGTTCGATGACCTGCGTGAGGAATGCCCATAGGCGGAGGGTCTTCTGCGTGGCTTTGAAATCCAGCAACAAGTGGATAGTGTCCACGTTGCCGGATTTCGAGATAAAGTAGAGCCTGCGGAGGAACTCCTCGGAGATGGAGAAGGAGGTCTGCCAAATGGTGCTTTTGCCGATTTGCGAAAGCACCCACTCCACTATATCCGCCACTTGCAGCGTATTAGTCAGGTAACACTGCGTCTGATTAGGCTGCAAGGGCTGTAAGTAGTCCGATATGGCAACACCGCGTTTCATCGTTGGAGCAAAGAACCAAGAGCAAAGAACCAAGAGCAAGGGCTATTCGCGCCCGTACTCATCGTAGGTCTTCCAGTTGCTGTGCAGGCGTTTATCCAGTTCGATAAGTTCTTTGACGAACGGATAAATATCACAGTCGGCGCAGGGTTTGTCCGCGAGCGCTATCTTGCGTGCTTGCAAGTGGCACTCGCGCATACGGTGCAAGAGGGTGAGGTTCTCGGCGTATAGTGCTTGCACCTCCTCGGGGAGCGAGTCGTGGTCTTCGCGCTTGCCTTTCTTCCATTCCTCGGGCGGTGTCTTGGCGGACTTGCGAATGGTGTCGAGGTGGTGCGCTTCGGCTATCTGTGCGGCGGCTTTCTTCATCTGCTCCACCTCCTCGTGCGTAACCTGTTGCAGGCGTTGCGGCAGGTACTTACGGAGTTGGTACTCAATCATCTTGACATCGCCTCGCACAAGGATGTTTTGGTGCATGAAGCGGTTGCCGGTGAGTTTCAAAACAAGTTCTGCCCCCTCGGCGAGGGAGCGTGTCGCGGGATTGGCTTCCAGCCAGTCCTGTATGCGTTGGGTGAGTTTAATATCCATTTGAAAGGTGGTTGTTTATGCCGATGAAATAAACCGAGGTCTTGCCCAAACTATCGAGCAGGTTCTTCATGGCGATGATAGTAGAGCCGGTGGTAACGAAGTCGTCGAAGACGATGATGTTCTGCTCCACGGGTATGTTGTTGGCGGTGAAGACGGCATTGATACGCTCGCGGGTGCGGGCGTGTGCGCAGTCGTCGTAGAACGGTATGCCCAGCCGTTTGCCTATCTCCTCCGCTATGAGCGACGCGAAGTTATGCGTGAGGTGGCGGCGTTTCGGCGTAGCCACGATAGCCCAAGTGCCGTTGCGGAGGTTATCACCGATCGTGTCGGTGATGAGTTCCGTCACATGGGTGGCGAAGAAGGGTATCATCGCGTCGTCGCCTTTGATGTCCGTGAGGGTACGACCCTTGACGGACTTGTTCCATACGGAGATAAAATAGAAACCGGGGCGGTGCAAGATTTTCACCTGTTTCTGAAAATCGCACCGCGCCAGTTTCTCTTTCTCCCATGCCTTGCGCTTGTCCTTCTCCGCAAACAGGTTCTTCTCTGCTTGCGGAGAAGGTGCGCTTTGGTTCAATATGGAGAGGTCAATCAGGCTCATCGGTCTGCGTGTTTAGGCAGCGGGCTCGTTGATAGTCGTGCCGTCTTCCAGTTCTATCGTGCCGGTGTAGAACGGAGCGGGCACTACATCCGAGGCTTCGGCGTTGATAGTGGTGGAGGCGGTGCCGGTCGCGCCCTGACCGAGGTCTTGCGCTACGGTGGACTTCGTGTCCCAACGCTCCGAACCGATGACGCGGTACTTGCCTTTCATATCCTCCACAAGGAACACATTGTCCGTGTTGTTGATATAGGCGGCTGCCGCGCTGGCTTCCTCCCCTACGCCCGGGTGGACGGCGGTCAGTTTGTTCAACTGCGTCTGCGAGGGCAACTCCCCTTGCGCTTCCGAGGTTACCTGACACTTGTCCGGCAACACATCGATGAAGTGCCACTTTTGGTCGGCTATCAAGGTGAAGTTTCCCCCATAGATAGCAGAGGTGGGGCGTCCGAGGTCGTCGGTCGGCAACGTCGGCCACTTGGCAATGGCTGACTTGGCGATGTAGTAGATACGCCGCTTGATGCCCGGGTACTCGGGAGTACCCTGACACCATGCGAGCGACTTCTGAATAGAGGTGCAATTACTCATTTCTCGTGGGATTTTAACGGTTCAACAATCAAGATTACACGGTTGCGAGTTCCACCACTTTCAGACAACTCTTGTCGATGGACTCAAACTGCACGCCGAAGAACATCGTTGCCACATAGGTCAGCACGAAAGGTGCGAAACGCTCCACCTCGATACTCTCTACATCCGACATGTTGTCGTAGCCATAGAGCATGTTCTTCTTGGTGGAGATATGGATGAACTTGCTGTCCGCTTTGTTCGCCAGCGGCACCAGTTTCAGCCTGCCCTGCGAGCCCTCCACGGTGTTCTGCAAGTACTGACTGTTATAAGACAGCCCGCCGTGGGTCTTCTGATAACTCTCGCTGTACTTATCGTAGAAGTCCTGCGAGCAGTACATGAGCAGTTCTTGTGCGCGGAGGTGCGCAAGGGCAGCGAAAAAAACACACAAAACATTTGCATATATGAAAAAAAAGCAGTACCTTTGCACCCGATATGACCTCCCACGCTTCCCATAAGAACAGCGCACCCGGGGAGGTCTTCGAGTTTATATAAGGGTATCTCCACAAAGTAAAAACATAGCCTATACGCAAAAACAACCGTTCCCATCACGAGAACGGTTGTTTTCTTTCATGTCCAACCTCGCTACATCATCTTGCGAGAAGCATCGTATTGTTCGATGGTCTTCGACTGGATGATTACGGTCGTATCACCGCGTTGCACGCTGCTCGATGTCGTTGTGATTGTCCGCGTTACATTGCAGGAACTCAGTCCCAAGGCTATACCTACACATGTTACCACTGCCGTCGCAATAGTCGCCACTATCTTGTACACTTGCTGTTTACTCATAAGGCTAACTATCTTATTAAAGGGTATTTCTATTCATTCCAATGCCCTCTTGATTCTTAATTTACCAAGGGTTACTTCACTTTGTCGTACTCTTGGTTCCATACGTAGCGGTAGAAGGTTTTGTACTTGGTCTGTTGGCTGAAGGCGAGCATGTCGGTTGTGTACCGCTCTGGGTCTAACATACGTGCGCGGGTGGCTTGGCAGACCGTTGCGAACAGTTGTCGGTAGTTCCTCTCTGCCTCGGTGAGGGGCGTGGAGCGCTCCGAACGCACTTGCGTGAACTTGCGGTCGCTACGCTTGCGGTAGCAGTAAGTGGTACGATAGTTCTTGCTGATTTTGCCCGAAAGGTGATGAATCGGGTCTTGGTAGGTTACTTTTGCCATAAAGTTAAGGTTTAGGTTTATGTTAATAATTTAGGTTATTTGCCGCCCACTATCGGGCAGGTCTTGCTACACTTGTTTTGCATACTCCTGTGCATGAAGGAAGCCCCATAGCGTCTTGTATTTTCGTTGGGACTTAAACGCACTTTCGGCGCTCGCTCGCTGTTCCGCATCCGACAATATCCCGCGAACGGCGGTCGATGCCTTGCTGAACTTACTCTGTCGTGCCAACTCTTCCTCCGTATAAGGTTTAGTGCGAGGATGGCAAATCTGACTGGTGAATTTCGTGCCGTACATCTCTTTGAAGATAATCTGTGCATGTTTGCAAATCTTGCCCCTGAAATGTCGAAATGGGCTCTCTAAACTGATTTTACTCATTGTTGTTAAGGTTTTAGTTTGGTTTATTTAGTTGTCTTTTGCAGGTTCCATATTCCCACCGCCCTCATCATTACCTTGTACGCAGGTGTCCCTGCCTGCGGAATACTGTCCGGGTACGCAGGCGTCCCCGCCTGCTTCATAACTGGGTGCGTGTGCGTCCCCGCCTGCTAAAAAAAATACTGAGGTAAAAGCACACGCCCTCATAATTCATAATTCATAATCCTCTCGTTTCGCGTCGGCGAATAATGCCGCGTATCGTTTCCGCGTCAAGATAGTATTTTGCGGACAACTGATAATAAATCTCCATCACGCGGCAAGTACCGAGCAGAGCCTTAAAGTCGCGTATGATGTTTTGGTTTCGTTCTTCTCGTATCGTCATAAGGTAAGCATTTAGGTTTCAAATTATGTCATTCTATCTCTGTGTAGTTTGGGGACGATCTCTGAAAAGGCAGCATTTCCCCTTTCAAATTCCGCTGCAAAGGTACAACAAAAAGGGCATCGTTGTTGGTTAATATAACCAATCCGATGCCCAATCATCACTTTTTACAACCATCTGAGGTAGAACAAACTCACCCATCTAATTTGATTATGCACTGCAAGCCCCAACGGGGCGATATATATCAGCGTAGGGTCTTGACCCTACGAATATGCACATCTACAATGTAAGCCCTGTAAGGCGACATAACAACAACCAAACACATAGAGAAACTATTCTCCTTGCTCAACAATAACCAAGGTCAGAAAGTTGATTATATTAGTGGAAATAAAGATTGATTTGTATTGCCTTTAACAAGACGATTGTATTGATCTTGCAGTTGATCATAACTAAGAAACTGAAAGCGTGTAGCAAAAGGTTCATATATCTGCATGGACATCGTCTGCTCAAACTTTTTGCGATGTTCTACAGGAGAAACTATATAAAATTTAGTTTGAAAGTTTTGTAATTGCAAGCATCTATTGAGGGCACTATTTAATGTTCCAATGCTATCAACAATTTCAAATGCACATTTAGGGAAGGCTAAACATTGCGCATTAAACCAAAGAACATCAATTAGTCGAGTATAGTGTATAATTTCTTGGTAGGTAAAGGGGGGAACATCTCGTAAAGTAGAAAGATTATGTAAATAAGTATTATCCCGATACAAAACAGATGGGTCGGCGGTGTACGTTTGAAAGTTATAAGTATTTCCTAATTCAACACAAATCCCCTCCATAAGAGAGTGCATTCTCACTTTGTCCGTTTTTAAAATTTCTTCTGCTTTATAGTCTGCTAATGCGTATATACTTAATCCTAATTTTTTGAAACGGTGTCCGTGATATAGTTCCCTATATAGTACGCCTCTTAATCCTGCATCCCATGTATTTGAACATTTTGCAGTAGGATAATAACGCTCGATTTGGTCATATAGAATTTGTAGTGTTGCACTACCCCCGTTGTCCAACATTACACGTTCAATAGCATCGACTTTTGTCATACTACTTTTGAATAAGATTTATATATTTGTCTTAGAAGGTGCGCATTCTTGCGATATTCATCCAAAACTATCTCGTATCCCTTTGGTGATTTGCATACCATATTCCAAAACTTGCTACTTATCAGCAATTCTTCTTCAGCAAAGAATTGAAGAACGCGACCTTGTTTCCATGGCTTACCCTCACCATATCTATTATAGGCCGTAGCGAAACAAATCTTTACTTTATCAGCAGAACCCAAAGTATTTGCAAGAATACAGTATTGTTCAAGCAGCGCTTCTTTCTCCGAACGGGCTTTTTTATTGTCTAAATCACCACCAATCTTTAACTCTATAAGATAGTGCATTCCTGTTTCTCTATCATATAGGTAATAGTCACTTTCATGCCGTTTACTGTGCCCTGACGATGCGGACTTCATATCAACTATATTGGCATAGTCCGCTATATTGGGCTTTTTGTGATTTACTCCCTTTGTGTTCTTGTAAGATTCTAACAATTCTGCTATGAAATCTGTCTGTTCTTGATAAATACTTCCCTCCACATGTTGAGTAACATCATAGTGCAACGAAGCAATAGTTATTGCCATCTGCTCCAACATATTTCCGAGACTGCTATCCAATGAACGAGCCAACGCTGAATAATACTGAATTTCAGCACCAAGCGCAGCAATAAATACATTGTGTATCTTCATGTTTATTGTACCCTCCTCGTCATCCACCTCCGCAAGATGTCGGTCGGAAAAACCCGAGGCATACGATCTAACTGCTGATGCAACCACTGCTCTAATTGCTTTTTCGTTTGGCTATGTCACAACAAACAGTTGATAA
>JALFGC010000097.1 GCA_022777485.1 Bacteroidales bacterium | reverse complement strand
CGGGGGCGATGAATGTGTAGTCGCTGGAAAAATCGGTTTCGGGCGTATCAAATTCGGGCGCGGTGAGCGACTCGGCGCCAAACCAAGACAGGAGCGCAAGCAGGGCAAAGAGGAGCCACAATGCGTAATCGCACAGGTGATCGATAGCTTTCAGTGTCATAAGAACAATGTAATCTTAGGGTTAGATTTAGAACAAAGATTAACAGGGAGATATTAACGGATATCTCCCTGCGTTGAGAAAGGTGAGTATTATTTATCTTCGCCGGGTTGCTCGTCGGGCGAATACCATTTGCTGTACATCAGATAGTTTCTGGCTATCTTCTGGTTGATTTCGCGCGACTGGGCAGGATCGACCATCTTGATGAATTTTGCCGGAGCGCCACCCCACAACTCGTTGGGACCGATTTTGGTGCGGCTAAGCACCACCGAGCCGGCAGCGACAATAGCGCCCTCGCCCACTTCGGCATCGTCCATCACCACTGCGCCCATGCCAATGAGAGCGAGGTCGTGGATGTGAGCGCCATGAATCACCACATTGTGGCCTATGGAGACATCGTTGCCGATTACGATGGTCGATTTCTGATAGAGAGTGTGGAGCACACTACCGTCTTGGATGTTCACACGGTTGCCGATGGTGATGGTGTTGACATCTCCGCGGAGCACGGCGTTGAACCAGAGGGTGGTACCTTCGCCGATAGCGACATCGCCCACCACGGTGGCATTCTCCATCATGATGACGCCCTCCGCAATGCGGGGAGTGAGCACCTCTCCATTGCGGTTGATGGTCTTGATAAGAGCCATAGGGAATTAAGAATTAAGAATTAAGAATTAAGAGGGCGTATGCTCTGAAACTCAGTTCCTATGCCTTCTTAATTCTTAATTCTAAATTAGAAGATTATCTCGCGTTGATGATAGCGAGGAATTTCTCTGCTACGAGGGCAGCGCCGCCAATGAGTCCGCCGTCCACATCAGGGTTAGCAAAGAGTTCTGCCGCGTTCTTCTCATTGCATGAGCCGCCATAGAGGATGGTGGTGTCGTCTGCCACTTGCGCGCCGTATTTCTCCGCCACGAGGGAGCGGATATAGGCGTGAATCTCCTGTGCTTGTGCGGGGGTAGCAGTCAAGCCGGTGCCGATAGCCCATACGGGCTCGTAAGCCAGCGTAATATGGCTCCATTCCTCTGCACTGAGGTTAAATACCGAGCCTTCCAATTGTGCTTTCACTACCTCGTTCTGCTTGCCTGCCTCGCGCTCCTCTTTCACCTCGCCTATGCAGAAGATCACCTCCAAGCCGTTTGCCAGCGCGAGTTGCACTTTCTCGCGGAGGATGGCATAGTCCTCGTGATAGTACGCGCGACGCTCAGAGTGCCCGAGGATACAGTACTCTGCGCCGGTGGACTTCACCATAGCGGCGCTGACCTCCCCCGTGTAGGCACCTTTGTCCTTGTTGGCGCAGTTCTCCGCAGCCACCTTGATGGGGGAGTCTTTGAGCAACTCAGCCACCGTAGCGAGGTGGATAAACGGCGTGCCGATAACAACGGCGCATGCAGGGTTCTTCACTTGTTCTTTCAGTTCGGTAGCCAGGGCTACACCTTCTTGCAGGGTCTTGTTCATCTTCCAGTTGCCTGCAACCATTTTTGTACGCATAGATGTATATTATTTATTTGACAATTTGACAATTTACGGACTTATCCGATTCCTCCGATTATTCAGAGCATTCAGAGCATGGGACTTACTCCCTCGCTTCGTAGGGAGGATTGGGGAGGGTCTTCCTATTCCTTAGGTTGTATTTGTCCATCACGGTGCCGTTTTGCAAGACTACCACGCCAGGGTTAGCGCGAACGATGGTCTTGAGCGTTACGCCATCGCAGGTGAGTACACACTCCTCGGGCGATATATCGCCTAAATCGGCAAAGAACTCCTCAATGGTCTGTTCATCGGAGCCTGTGAGGATATAGAAAGGCTTGTTGTTGGTGCGGCATTGTTCGTAGAGTGCCTGCACCTTCGGCAGCAGCGACCGGTCGGTCTTATTGAGGTCGTACATCACCAGCAGGGTAACGGGCTCCTCGCTCTCCAAGATGTCGAAGGTCATGTCCTCGTAGTTGAGATTGAGCAACTCGAAGTCGTGCACAGCGGGCTCAAACCCCTTCTGCACCAGCACGGATTTCTGGTCCACGAAGGTCCATGTGGAGTCGCCTTTGGGATAGTTTTCGAGGGTAAACTCCTGCTCCACGCCGTCTTTCTCGTAGATGAAAGTGGTGGCATAGACATCGTGTGGCGCGTCGTCGGGCACCTCCATCAGTGTGGGGAGGTGGTTGCCAATCTTATACGGTCGGAAATCAATGAAAGGCAGGTGGGTAAGCGAGTAACCCATCACGCCCGCCATGGTAGCGAGCGCCAAAAGGAGGAAGGCGAGTTCTGCCCACCATGTGAAGGTCTGGTGGATATAGCGTTTGGTCAGCAAGAGCGTTATCACCAGTACGAGCAGCACGATGTTCTTCCAGAATGTCGCCCAGTTGCTCAGTTTGATGGCGTCGCCGAAGCAGCCGCAGTCGGTTACGGGGTTTTCCAGCGCGATATAGAGCGTGAGCGGGGTCATCACCAGCATAAACAGCAGCGACAGCCACGAAGTGATGTTCGTGCGCACATTGCAGAGCAGACAGAAGCCCAGCGCAAACTCAAAGACTATCATCACAATAGACGCCGTCATAGCCAGCGGCAACATATCCACGAAGACCCCTCCGAAGGCTTTCAGATAGTCTTCTATCTTATAGGAAGTACCCAGCGGGTCAATGGCTTTCACGAAGCCCGAGAAGATAAATGTGAGTCCGAGGAGGGTGCGGCAAATGCTGCCGAGAATATGGAGGGTTTTACTTTGTCTCATGCTGCTTAATCAGATAGAAGATAGCGTAGTTAATCATATCGAAATAGTTGCCGTCCGCCCCTTCGGAGCAAAGCGTCTGGTTGTCGTTGGCGGCAATCTGCTTGTTGCGGTTGATTTTAGTAAGGATGATGTCGGTGAGGCTGGAGGGGAACATGTCGCGCCACGCCTCGCCGTAGTCGTGGTTTTTGCGAATCATCAGGGCTTTGGCGTCGCCTATATACTTATCATACAGCGAGATAGCCCGCTCGCGGCTCATGTCCACCGAGTCGGCATAGCCCTCAAAGAGTTGAATAAGTCCTATGATGGAGTAGTTTACGATTGCCATCATCTCGCCTTCCACGCTCTCGCCCACCATGTTCACGCCCGTCTGCTCTATCTCGCGCACGCGCTTAGCCTTAATGAAGAGTTGGTCGTTCACCGTCTGCGGGCGCATAATCCGCCAACTCGGACCGTAGTCCTTCATCTTCAACTCGTATATACGGCGGCACTCCGCCACCACGGCATCGTATTCTTCTATCGTCTTCATTATCATAGCATTTTAAGGGCAAGTTTTATTACTTTCTCTACGGGGAGCGTGGGGTCTTCGCGAAGGATTTTGTCGGCTACTTTTCCGCTGGCAGCGGCGGGGAAGCCGAGCATGGTGAGTGCGCCGATGGCTTCTTCCTTCACCTCCATAGCAGGCGAAGACATGTCGGGTATCTCCAGCGGCACGCCCGCGGGAGCGCCATCCTCCAACTCCACTTTCAGCACTTTGTCTTTCAAATCCACTATCACACGCTGCGCCGTCTTCGGGCCTAAGCCTTTCACCTGCGAGAGGGCTTTCGCATTGCCCGTCGCAATGATTTGCCGCACCTCCGACGCGGAGAACGCAGATAGAATCATACGCGCCGTGTTCGCGCCTATCCCGCTGACCGTCATCAGCATATCGAACAATGCCCGCTCGCCTTTGGAGGGGAAACCGAACAGGTCATGTGTATCCTCGCGGATAATCTCGGTCGTGTACAGCCGGCACTCCTGCTGCTCTTTCCCCACCAGCAACGAATAAGCGGGCAGGGCGATGTTGATAGCATACCCCACCCCCGCGGCTTCTACAATCGCGAGCGTGGGAGTCAATTCGGAAAGTATGCCTTTGATATAGTCTATCATAGTTTGTCTTTTTGGGGCACAAAATTACTGCTTTTTCGCGATATATGCAAGTTTTTTGCCTAAAAACCTGCTTTTTCTTGCACATATCAAAAAATAGTCGTACCTTTGTGCGCTATTTTGATATTATGGGCTTACTTCTACTATTCTTATTGTTAGCGATTGGGGTCTCTTTCCTCTGTTCGACACTCGAGTCTGTACTGATGACCACCACGCTGAGTTACATCACCATGCGGGAAGATGAGGGCTATGCACCCGCCACGCTGATGAAAAAATACAAAACCGAGACCGAGAAACCCCTCGCTGCCATACTCTCCCTCAACACCATCGCGAACACCATAGGCTCTGCCGGCGTCGGCAGGCAGGCTACTATCTTGTTCGGCTCCGAGTGGTTCGGGCTCGTGAGTATCATCGTTACCCTGCTTATCCTCGTCTTCGCGGAGATAGTACCGAAAACCATCGGCACCACCTATTGGAAGTCTTTGATGGGCTTCACCGCGAACACCATACGCCTCCTCATCTTCCTGATGTACCCCTTCGTCCTGCTTATTCAGTTGATTACGCGTCTCTTCAAGCGCGAAGACGACGAGGCAACGGTCAGCCGCGAGGAGGTGCTCGCCATGGTCAATGTGGGCGAGGAGGAGGGAGTGATAGAGAAGGACGAGAACAAGATGATTACCAACATGATGAGGCTCGACTCTATCAAGGCGGCGGATGTCATGACACCCCGCGTAGTCGCCAAGACCGCACCTGAGCAGATGACCATCAAAGACTACTACGACTCCGACGAATACGACCATTTCTCGCGCATACCCGTATATAATGAGAACGCGCCCGAGTACATCACGGGCTACATCCTGCGCGACGACGCGCTCGAAGACCTCGCGGAGGACAATTTCCAAGTAACCCTCGGCTCCATCAAACGCTCCCTCCCCTCCTTCGACGAAAACATGGCGCTCAGCGACATCTTCGACGCCATGCTCAAGCAGAAATCACAGATTGCGCTCATCATCGATGAATACGGCTGTTTCCAAGGTATCCTCACCTTAGAGGACATCATCGAGACCATCTTCGGGCTCGAGATAGTGGACGAGAGCGACGAGTATGTCGACATGCAGCAGTACGCCCGAGAACGCTGGCAACAACGACAGAAGAAATACATTAAGATAGTAAAGAGCCAAACTTATCCCGACTTGTCGGGAGAGCAAGGAACCAAGAACCAAGACTAATTAGTTGTATAGACGAAGGTAATAAGTCTTTCATCCTTTATCCTTTATCCTTATGCGTCTCAAAAGCGATGTAAATATAAAAAACAAACGGGCGAGTTTCGATTACCTGATTCTCGACCGCTATACGGCGGGCATCGTGCTCTACGGGACGGAAATCAAGTCCATCCGTGAGGGCAAAGCGAGCCTCGCCGACACCTACTGCCAATTCGAGGGCAACGAATTGTGGGTCAAGCAGATGCACATCGCAGAGTACCGCTTCGGCAGTTATGCCAACCACGAAGCCAAGCGCGACCGCAAACTCCTGCTTCAGCACAAGGAGTTGCGCAAATTGGCGAAACTCGCCAAAGACACAGGAAAGACCATCATCCCGCTACGACTCTTCATCAACGAGCGAGGGCTCGCCAAGATGGAGATTGCGCTCTGCCAAGGCAAACACACCTACGACAAGCGCCAATCGCTACGAGAAGCCGACGACAAACGCGAGATACAAGCGCAACTCAGACGCAAATACTAACCTCCCTCCCTTAGGGAGGGCAGGGGTAGGCTTCCATATTTTTTTGAAAAAAAATCACTAAAATTTGCATATATCAAAAAAAAGCAGTACCTTTGCACCCGCTTTTGAGTCCTGCCCTCTTGAGACGACTATGTCGTGAGGCAGGCATTGTGAAGGCATGGCGATTGCCACTGTGGCTCAGTTGGTAGAGCAACGCATTCGTAATGCGTGGGTCGGCGGTTCGAGTCCGCCCAGTGGCTCAAGAGAGAAAACCAAGATGGCTTTCTCTCTTTGTGTATTGGCAGAACTCCCCCAAAAGCCACACACACTATATGACGGCTTTCGGGATACCTTTTCATAACAAAATAAGCGCAAAATTTGTATATTTCAAAAAAAAGCAGTAACTTTGCGGCGTTTTAATAGATAACAGTTTATAGATAACAATTTTATTGGTAAATAGTAAATGGAAAGAAGAGTACGCGTTCGTTTTGCGCCATCGCCTACGGGGGCGCTGCATATCGGCGGTGTGAGAACCGCCTTATACAACTATCTCTTTGCTCGTCAGCACGGTGGCGATATGTTGCTCCGTATAGAAGATACGGACTCCACGCGCTTCGTGCCCGGTGCAGAGGAGTATATCATTGAGGCATTAGACTGGCTCGGCATTCAGATTGACGAAGGTATCTGCTTAGATGCCCCCAACGGCAAGGGTATTCACGGTCCGTATCGCCAGAGCGAGCGCAGGGAGATATACCACCAATATGTGAAGCAGTTGTTGGACTCGGGGCATGCGTATATCGCCTTCGACACACCCGAGCAGTTGGAGCAGAAACGCGCAGAAATACCTAATTTCCAATACGACGCGCGTACACGCATGGAGATGTGCAACTCCCTGACGCTACCCCAGGAGGAAGTGGAGCAACGCATTGCACAAGGCGAGAAATATGTGGTGCGCTTCAAAGTGGAGCCCAACGAGGATATCCATGTGCACGACTTGATACGCGGGGAGGTCGTCATTAACTCGAACATATTAGACGATAAGGTGCTGTACAAGAGTGCGGACGACCTGCCTACCTACCACCTCGCGAACATTGTGGACGACCATCTCATGGAGGTGAGTCATGTCATCCGCGGCGAGGAGTGGCTGCCGAGTGCACCCCTGCATGTGCTGCTCTATCGCGCCTTCGGGTGGGAAGATACCATGCCCGCGTTTGCCCACCTGCCACTGCTGCTCAAGCCCGATGGTAACGGCAAACTCAGCAAACGCGACGGAGACAGACTCGGTTTCCCCGTCTTCCCGCTGGAGTTCCACAATCAGAAAGACGGCAGCGTGTCGAGCGGCTATCGCGAGAGCGGCTACTACCCCGAGGCGGTGATAAACTTCCTTGCGCTGCTCGGATGGCACAACACCGGAGACCAAGAGATGTACACAATGGACGAACTCATCGCGCAGTTCTCCTTGGAGCGCGTGAGCAAGTCGGGCGCGAAGTTCGACTTCGAGAAAGGCAAGTGGTTCAACCACCAATACCTGCAACTGCGCAGCAACGAGCAGTTGGCAACGGAGTTCTTGGCTGCCATGCCCGAGGAGGCTAAACTCCTCACCGAAGAACAAAAGGCGCAACTGCCGCATGTCATCGGCTTGGTCAAAGAGCGCGTGAACTTCGTGAGCGAACTATGGGAGCAGATGAGTTTCTTCTTCGTAGCCCCCACGGAGTACGACGAGAAATCGCTGAAGAAACGCTGGAAAGAAGACAGCCCGAAGCACATGACAGAGTTGGTTGCCATCTTAGAAAAGCAAGACGACTGGTCAGCAGAGGCGTTGGACACCGCGGTGATGGGATGGATAGCACAGCAGGGCTATGGCGTAGGTATCGTGATGAACGCTTTCCGTATCTGCCTCGTGGGTGCAGCCAGAGGACCGCATATCTGGGAAATAACCAATGTGTTGGGCAAAGAAGAGACCATACGACGAGTGAAAGAAGCCTTGCTAATTATGAATTAAGAATTAAGAATTAAGAATTAAGAGGGCGCATGCTTTGAATAATTATGAATTAAGAATTAAGAATTATGAGGGCGTATGCTCTGAATAATTATGAATTAAGAATTATGAATTATGAGGGCGTATGCTCTGATAATTGTCTAATAGTAAATTGTCAAATAGTAAATTGTCAAATAGTCAAATAGCATGGCACGATTTTATTCAATCCTGGCAACAGCCTGTATAGTAATGGCAAGTATTGTATGTATCTCTGCGGGTAGGAAACCGGTTACCCTATTCATGGTGGGCGACTCTACCATGGCAGACAAAGAGGAACTCGACGCCTCGCCCGAACGCGGCTGGGGGCAGTTGTTCCCCACCTATCTCACAGGCAACATAGTGGTGCAGAACCACGCCCGCAACGGGCGCAGCACCAAGTCGTTCATCGACCAAGGCAGGTGGGAAGAAGTGATGAAACGCGCCAAGAAAGGCGATATCGTGATTATCCAATTCGGGCACAACGACGCCAAGAAAGAAGACCCTGCACGCTACTCTACCCCCGAAGCCTATGCACAGAACCTGACAAATATGGTGAACGAGGCGCGGGCTAAAAAAATGCATGTCGTGCTCTGCACCTCCGTGAACCGCCGCGAGTTCGCAGGCGATACACTCAAGCAGACCCTTGGCGACTATCCCGACAAAGCAAGGCTCGTAGCGGAAGAGTTAGGAGTGCCCTTGCTCGACTTAGAGAGCACTTCCCGCCAATGGTTGGAGCACCTGGGCGACGAAGCCAGCAAAGCCTATTTCATGAATGTAGCCCCCGGTGAATGCACCAAGTATCCCGAAGGGAAGATTGACAACACCCACCTGCGCGAGGCAGGCGCGTTGGAGATTGGACGGCAAGCCGCAGAGATGATTGTGAGCGAGGAGGACTATGTAGAATGTTTAGCACCCTATATCACCTTTACACAAGGAGTGAGGTACACAACCCCATGCGGAGTTAAATAAGTCCCTGCCCCCTGTTTATGCTTATGAAAAGAACCCTATTTGTAACACTAATCAGTGTCTGCTGTCTATACCTGTATGCCGAGACAGTTGAGTCTTTCCCCTTTGGCGATATGGAGCAGTGGACGGTAAGGTATATCAAAGAGTCGAAAATGCTCGGCGGCAAGACCAAGACGCTCTATTGCATTGCACCTACCGATACTATTCGAGAGAATTGTCCTTACGAATATGGCAAGACGGGGAGTCCGTGGAGCAGCAGCAACGCGTACGCCAATGTGATTGGCATTGAGAAAGCCGCCGGGACAGTCTATCCCGAGCCGCGCGAGGGCGGAGGCAACTGCTGCAGACTTGATGTATCTATGCTCGATGTGCAGGTCTTCGGAGTAATTGACATACAAGTGCTTGCCGCCGGCACGCTCTTCACGGGTCGGACGATAGAACCTATTACCACAGCCAAAGACCCCTATCAAAACATTGACTTCGGAGTGCCGTTCAACAAACGACCCACCGCGCTTATTTACGACTACAAAGCCCGTATCTCCGAAGAAGAATGGGTGTGGTATGCCAAAGGTATGGCGAAACCTAAAAAGCAACAAGGTATCCACGATGAGGCGGAAGCCTATGTCTATCTGCAACACCGATGGGAAGACGAGAAAGGGAATGTGCATGCCGTGCGCGTGGGGACGGGCTATGAGCGTATCACCGCGTCGCAACCCACATGGGTGAACGACCACCGTCTGCCTATCCACTACGGCGACATAACTACCGAACCGTGGTATCAACCCTACATGGGATTCAACCGGAATATGCGCACAATGAACTCAAAAGGGAAGATAGTGCCGATTCAAGAAGAAGGTTGGGATGCCACATTGGAACCTACCCATATCGTTATCATGCTTACCGCCGGCAAATGCGAGGCATTCGTTGGATACGATGGCAATGTGCTGTGGGTGGATAATGTTAGATTAGCCTACTAAATGAGTATATACTTTATATATAGTTTGGCAGGTGTCTTTGGGATTGTCTTTATTGCGCAACTCTATTTCTATCTGCGCTATATGACGGGTGCCCTGCGTGCCATACGGAAAGCGAAGAATGAACCGGCAGCAGAGGCAAATGCCAAAGGCTGCTCCGTGATTATCTGCGCACGCAATGAGAGAGTCAACCTTGAACATTACTTGCAAACACTCCTCGTGCAAGACTATCCACGCTTCGAGGTGATTGTCGTGGACGATGAGTCAGAGGACGGCACCCGCGAAGTAATAGAGCGGTATATGAACATAGACAGCCGCGTGCGCATGACCTTTGTGCCGAAGAACGCCCGAGTAGGAAGCAGCAAGAAGTTAGCACTCACCCTCGGAGCCAAAGCCGCCAGATACGACTACCTACTGCTGACAGACGCCGACTGCCGACCCGAGTCGCCGCAGTGGATAAGCCGGATGATGAACGGCTTCCGCAACCCGAAGACCGATGTGGTGCTGGGCTTCGGAGCCTATTTCCAAGAGAAAAGCGCGGTGAATAGGCTTATACAATTCGACACCTTGTTCAACGGACTTCACTACCTCGGCGCTGCTGTTTGCGGACACCCGTACATGGGCGTAGGACGCAACCTTGCCTACCGAAAAGAGGCGTTCTTCCAAT
Source organism: Bacteroidales bacterium (assembly GCA_022777485.1). Taxonomy (GTDB): domain Bacteria; phylum Bacteroidota; class Bacteroidia; order Bacteroidales; family Paludibacteraceae; genus Colicola. Next base: position 4,482 of record JALFGC010000097.1, on the reverse strand, counting down.
GCGGAGGATTCTCCAACCTAATGACCCTGCGAGCAGGAGACGACGACCTCTTGGTGAATAAAATGGCGAACCAAAGCAATACAACGGTAGTTTGCACGCCGGAGAGCATTACATACTCTATACCCGAGATTTCTTTGAAAGCATGGCTACACCAGAAACGCCGCCACCTGAGCGTGTCGCCGAACTACCGTATGAAGAGCAAGATACGGCTCTTCGTCGAGCCTTTCACGCGCGGACTTTTCTACCTGCTTGCTATTGCACTGATAGCCATAGGAATCCACCTCCTTACCGGAGGGACGATAAACCACCTTATACCCGTCTCTGCCACAAAGGTAGGCATATGGCTCGTAGCCGCCACGGTTGCACTGTTCCTGCTACGACTGTTCGTGCAACTGCTGGTACTGAACATTTCCGCCCACCAAATGAGGCAACGAATGTTTGGACTATCGATTGTATGGTACGATATTTGCTTGCCTCTTATATCCCTCTACATGCTCGCTACACAACCCATGTTCGACAAAAGGGACTGGTAAACAGCGCTGCGCGCTATACACGCAGTTCCCAACACGAAGTTATAAACACGAAGTTATTATACTATGGAAGAAAAGAAATTAAACATCAAGTTATCGCCGGAGGTAGCAGAGGGCGTCTATGCCAATCTGACTATTATCTCCCACTCCCCCAGCGAGTTTGTTATGGACTTCGTCCGTATGATGCCCGGCATGCAAGAGGCGCAGGTGAAAAGCCGCGTAGTGATGACCCCCGACCAAGCCAAGAAACTGCTCTTTGCATTGGAGAACAACATCAAGCAATACGAGAAGCAGTTTGGCACTATCAACCTCCCCGGCGGTCCTGTCCCCGGCTCCACCATACCCATGTCTTTTGGCGGCGGCGAAGCGTGAGAAGCCCCTGTGGGGCTGTGGTGAAACTGCGTGTGTGAAAGCCCTGCGGGCTGTAAGAAAGTAAATGTACAAAAGCGCTATGCGCTGTACACGGAGCGAAGCGGAGTTGCAAACACGAAGTTATTTACACGAAGTTTCTTACACGAAGTTAAAAAACATACTATGAAAACATTTCCTGCATCTCAACTGATTATCAATGCGGATGGCAGTGCGTTTCACCTGCACCTGCAACCGCAGTTTCTTGCCGACAAAATCATCTTGGTCGGCGACCAAAACAGAGTGAACATGGTGGCTTCGTTCTTTGACGAAGGCAGCATAGAGTGCGATGTGCAGAGTCGAGAGTTCCACACCATCACAGGACGCTACCACGGCAAGCGCATCTCGTGTATCTCCACGGGTATCGGCACCGACAACTGCGACATCGTGATGAACGAGATTGATGCGCTGGCGAATATCGACTTTGCCACCCGCACGGAGAAAGCGGAGAAACGCTCGCTGGAAATAGTGCGCGTAGGCACCTGCGGCGGTATGCAGGAGGATATACCTCTCGGCACTTTCCTCGTGAGCGAGAAATCCATCGGATTTGACGGCGTACTCGCTTTCTACGAAGGGCGCGATGAAGTGTGCGACCTCGGCTTTGAGAATGCGCTGGTGGACTTTATCCACTACCCCGCAAAAGCGGCGCGCCCGTATGTGGTTGCGGCAAACAAAGACCTTGTGAACCGTATCGCGGGAGACGACATGATGAGGGGGTGCACCATTGCTGCCAATGGCTTCTATGGTCCCCAAGGGCGCGTGCTACGCGTAGGACTGGCGGTGCCCGATATCAACGAGCGTATCACCAACTTCCGCTACGAGGGGCAGCGAATCACCAACTACGAGATGGAAGGCTCATGCATAGCCGGCTTGGCGCTCCACATGGGGCATCGCGCCATGACCGTTTGCTGCGTCATCGCACAGCGCAAAGCAGAGGTAGCGAACACCGACTACAAACCCCGTATCAAGCAACTCGTGCAGACCGTGTTGGAAAGAATCTGATCTTAATTAAGAATTAAGAAATTAGATGAAGGATTAAGGACAAAGGATGAAAGACAAATTAGTTTTGAATAGACGAAAGTAACTCAGTCTTTCAGCGAACGCAGTGAGCGGTCTTTTGTCTTTTAGCGTTAGCGGTCCTTTGTCATATAAATACTCTGAATAATGAAAAAGACACTATTTATCGTAGGCGTATGCGCCTTGGCGCTGGTAAGTTGCCAAAAAGAAACCGACAAAGCATTCAACTACACCGTGGACAAGTTTTACGACTTAGAAATCCTGCGCTATCAAGTGCCGGGATTCGATGAACTGACGCTGCAGCAGAAGACGCTGGCGTACTACCTGAGTGAGGCGGCGCTGCAAGGGCGCGACATCCTCTTCGACCAGAACGGGCGCTACAACCTCCGTATCCGTCGCGCTTTGGAGGCACTCTACCTCAACTACAAGGGGGACAAGCAGAGCGACGACTTTCTGCTCTTTGAGAAGTATCTCAAGCGCGTATGGTTCTCCAACGGCATTCACCACCACTACTCCGAGGATAAGTTCCTGCCGGAGTTCACCGAGGCATGGTATCGCCAAGCCTGCGCAGAGGCAGGGCTGACTGTGGATGAGACGCTGATTCCCGTGATGTTCGACCCCGCAGTAATGCCCAAGCGCACCAACCAAGCCGCCGGGCAAGACCTCGTGTTGACCTCTGCCGGCAACTACTACGAGGGCGTTACCCAAGCCGAAGCAGAGGCGTACTACGCAGCGCACAAGGACAACAGCCCCGAGCCGAAGTGGATAGGGCTGAACAGCAAACTGACCAAGGAGAACGGCAAGGTAGTGGAGAAGACCTACAAGGTCGGCGGCATGTACAGCGCAGCATTAGAGAAAGTGGTCTATTACCTGCAAAAAGCCCTACCCTTTGCCGAGAACGACCAACAGCGGCAGGTGATAGAGAAACTGATTGAGTTCAACCAAACAGGTGATCTGCAGGCATTTAACGAGTATTGCATTGCTTGGGTGCGCGACTTAGACAGCCGCGTGGACTTTGTCAACGGCTTCACCGAGACCTATACCGACCCGCTGGGAATCACCGGCACATGGGAGTCGCTGGTGAACTTCAAGGACATGGAGGCTACCAAACGCACGGCGATTATCTCGGAGAACGCACAGTGGTTTGAGGATAACTCGCCCACCGACCCGCGTTTCAAGAAAGAGGAGGTGAAAGGCGTGAGCGCGAAGGTTATCACAGCGGTTATCCTTGCGGGAGACTGCTACCCCGCTACGCCCATCGGTATCAACCTGCCGAACGCCAACTGGATTCGCAAGGAGTATGGCTCGAAGTCGGTTACCATCGACAACCTCATGCACGCCTACAACGAGGCAGCAAAGGGTAACGGCTTCAACGAGGAGTTTATGGTCAGCGACGAGATTCGCGAGGCGTACAATCAATACGGCGCTATGTGCGGCGACCTGCATACCGACTTGCATGAGTGCGTGGGGCACGGCTCGGGCAAACTGCTGCCGGGCGTGAGCAAAGACGCCCTCAAGGAGCATGCTTCCACCATCGAGGAAGCGCGTGCCGACCTCTTCGGACTCTACTACATGGCTGACCCGAAACTGGTAGAACTCGGGTTGCTGCCCAACGAACACGCTTACGAGAGTTACTACTACCAGCAGATGATGAACGGACTGATGACTCAATTGGTGCGTATCGAGCCGGGCAAGGACATTGAGGAGGCGCACATGCGCAACCGCCAACTCATCGCGATGTGGGTCTATAAGCATGCCAACGGCGCGGTAGAACTGATAGAGCGCGAGGGCAAGCACTACCTCCAAATCAACGACTTTGCCGAGGTGCGCCGCCTATACGGCGAGTTGCTCAAAGAGATTCAGCGTATCACCTCCGAGGGCGATTATGCGGCTGCGAAAGCGATGGTGGAGGACTATGCCGTGAAGGTAGAGCCGACGCTGCACAACGAGATTCTGGCTCGCTATGCCAAACTCAACCTCGCCCCCTACAAAGGCTTTGTCAACCCCGTCTATACGCCTGTTTTCGATGCCGATGGCAACATCACGGACGTAACCTTGGACTACACCGAGGGCTACGTGGAGCAGCACCTGCGCTACTCGCGCGACTACTCTTGGTTGCCCGATGTGAACTGATAAGGTTCGGGGAGGGGCTTTCCCTTTTCATCCCATATCGTGGCTGTCTAACCGATAGAGTTAGGCAGCCATTTTTTGTTGTATGGGATGAGGAGGCTGCGGAAAGGGGGAATCTTAAAAATAACGTGAACTCGAAATAAGATACATATACATTGAAACAACGATGACTCTTTTATTTCAACAAAAATTTCCAAAAATTGTTCGGAACTTGTCCCGACCTGTCGGGATATGTTTTCTTTAACGTATAATTAACGTGAGTTCGATATAAGCACTTGCTATTAATGTATTGATAAACAGCAAAATGGACCGAAAATAATATAAAAAATACTTGCATATGTGAGAAATTTTTAGTAACTTTGTAGTTGAAAAGACAATAAAGTTACATCAAAATCTT
>JALFGC010000063.1 GCA_022777485.1 Bacteroidales bacterium | reverse complement strand
AGCAGAAGGACTGCCCGCCGAAGAGAGCGTCAGCGCTGAGGAAGTAGCAAGAGAGATTGTCGAAAAAGGATTGCTCAAAGCAGCCAAGGATACCATGTTGCTGGTACGCAAAGACACTTTGGTACAGACCAACAACATAGTGTTGGCAACGGAGTCCGACTGCCCGTCCACCAATCGCTACTTCGTGTACTTCGGTTCGGGTAAGGCTACGCTGGGCGACCAAGGACTCATCGCAATACAACAAGCAGCAACACTTCTGCAAGCAGATGAGAAGATATATGCCATCATCGCAGGGCACTGCGACAACACCGGCTCCGACCGCACCAACGACATCTTGAGCCGCAAGCGCGCACAAGCCGTGGAGAAAGAACTCGTTGCCGAGTACGACATCAACCCCGACAGACTCTTGACTTACGGAGCAGGTAAGATTGTCGGCAAAAATAGCAAAACAGCCTACACGCCCAACAGACGAGTAGAGATTCTGCTCCTCACCGAAACAGAGTTCGTGCAACGCAAGCAAGCACTCCGTGCAGAGCAAGAAGCCAAGGCGCAAGCGGCTAATGCAGAGGCAAAAGCGGAAGAAACAAAGCAAGCAGAGGAAGCACCGAAAGCAGAGCCTGCGACACAAATCGTAGAAAGCATCCCGGAAGAAGGACCTGCTGTTTTGGACACAGTCATAGTTACCAAGGGCATCACACTCGCAAGACTCGCACGCAAGTACTACAACATGCGTTTCGATCTCTGGACGTACATTTACGAAGCAAATCGCGACGTGATTACCAACCCTGACAAACTAAAAGAAGGCATCACACTCGTCATCCCCGCACTCACAGAGGAACAACTCAACGCAGCATCTGATGAAGTAGCAACACTATACTAAGGCAAGAAGAATTAATAATACAGATATTGGTCTCATAGCTCAGTTGGTTAGTAGCACCTGACTCATAATCAGGGGGTCCAAGGTTCAAGCCCTTGTGGGACCACACGAGGAAGGAAGCAACCGCTTCCTTCCTCGCTTTATTATCCAAGAGAAAGACACCATACTCAGAGCCCCCCACCCACGTCCTCATAATTCATAATTAAAACTACTATGACTATCGGTGACCGTATTCCTTCCTTTGCCGTACAAGACCAAGACGGCAACCTCGTAACCAACGAGACTATCCTCGGCAGCAAGACTGTCCTCTATTTCTATCCCAAAGACTCTACCCCGGGCTGCACCGCGGAGGCATGCAACTTGCGGGATAACTACCAATCTTTCTTGGCGAATGGCTACAAAGTGTATGGCATTAGCAAAGATTCGCAGAAGTCTCACCTCAATTTCCGTAGCAAATACGAATTGCCCTTCCCGCTGCTCTCCGACCCTACCACAGAGATGTTGCAAGCCTTTGGAGCATGGGGAGAGAAGAAGATGTGTGGAAAGACTTGTGTAGGCACCTTGCGCAAGACCTTTGTGATAGATGAGCAGGGGATCATCACGCGCATAATCGACAAAGTAGATACCAAGAACCACGCTGCGCAACTCCTGTAAAGCAATAGGAAACCAACGCTAATAATTCTTATCTCCGCTACGCTCCGAACGATTATTTCATAATTCATAATTAGCATGGACCTAAGCCTCTTGACACCGCTCTTTGCACTATTTGCCGCAGCCTTTCTTTGCCTGCTGGTATGTTGTATCTACCTCATAGTCTGGCTATTGATATACCTCCTTACCCGCAAGCGCACCCCTTTCCGTCCATTCGGCTACGCGGCCCTTTTCCTTGTGTTCTTTGGCTGGGTGCTTATTGCCTACGGCTATTGGGTAGGGCGTTTCCAAATAGAGGTGAAGCCCACAACATACTCCCATACGCAACTGCCTACTGCCTTCGAGGGGTATAAGATAGTGCAAATCAGCGACCTACATCTCGCTACATTTGCCGACCGCCCTTCTGCCTTGCAACGAGTCGTGGATAGTATCAACGCACAAACACCGGACTTGATTTGCTTCACGGGCGACATAGTAACCATCGGTGTAGAAGAGGCAATGCCTTTCAAGGCTATTATGCAGCAACTGCATGCCCGTAATGGTATCTTCTCCGTGTTGGGGAACCACGACCTAATGATTTACCGCGACTTCTCCCCCGCAGAGCGGCTCCGTCAAGTAGAGCAGTTAGTCGCTTTCGAGCGCGATTCCTTAGGGTGGCAGGTGCTACGCGATACATCTTGCGTCGTGGTGCGCGAGCGGCAAGTGGCGAATAGCGAAAGCGTACGCGACTCCCTAACTATCGTGGGCGTGGATAACTGCTCCTGCGAGGGGCAGGGTTTCCGCTCTATCTACCACGGCGATTTGGCTGCCGCCATGCGCAACACCAACGGCTTCCGTATCCTGCTCTCCCACGACCCTACCCTCTGGCGCGCAGAGGTGCAAGACCGTACGAATATACCCCTAACACTCAGCGGGCACACCCATTCGGGACAACTACGCCTCTTCGGGCACCCCCTTGCAGGACTGCTCTTCCAAGAAACAGCAGGCTGGTACTACCACGCGGCGGAGCACCCACAAGCCCTCTATGTCAACTCAGGCGTAGGTTGCACCCTACCTGTACGAGTCAACTGCCCGGCAGAAATCACAGTGATTACACTCCACCGTTTACCATAAAAAAGCAAATACCTACACATAGGTATTGCATATCTCGGGAAAAAGTACTAATTTTGCAGCGGATTTGCAACAAAGCACCTAAAACTACATACCGAATACATGAAACAGGAGAAAGAAATATCGCGCATAGCCGTGGTGGGTAGTCCGCAAAGCGGTAAGTCTGCCCTCACGGAGCGGCTGCAAGCCCTGATAAATGCTGCAGCCATGCCGCTGCAACTGACCGAGATACACAACCTTGACGACCTGCACGCGCACAGTTTTGCGGTTATCTTGCAGGTGGTGGACTGCATGCACTTGGAGCAGAGCCTTATGCTCACGCCGCACATCATTGATGAGCACGAGAAGATAGTGATGGCATTCAACCGCTACGACCTCTTGCAACAGACGGACCATTCGCTGGATATACAGGAGATGCGCACGCTCATCGGTGTGCCTTTGGAGTTGGTATCCGTGGAGACGGGCTTGGGTTTAGAGAGCGTCATCCGCCTGCTCGAAGAGACGGTGCGCAAGCCGCTCTCTACCGCACACCCCATCTACCACCTGCGCGACCTCAAGGATGAAGACGCCTACGAGGCGTATGTGCACGGTATCCTGACGCAGTGTTTGCGCCACGCGAAGGACGACCAAGAGCAGACCACGCTGGAGAAAGTGGATAAGATTCTGACCAACAAGTGGATAGGCTTCCCGCTGATGATACTCATCCTCTTCTTGGTCTTCCAATGCACCTTCAGCCTCGGCGCGTACCCGCAGGAATGGATACAGATGGGGATAGACGCGCTGTGCGAATGGTGCAGCACGCTGATGCCCGCGGCGTGGTGGAGCAGTCTGCTCATCGACGGCGTGATACAGGGCGTGGGCGCGGTGCTCGCTTTCCTGCCGAACATCATCATCATGTTCTTCTTCATCTCGATGATGGAAGACAGCGGCTACATGGCGCGTATGGCGTACTTGATGGACGGTATCATGCACCGCGTGGGCTTGCACGGTCGGTCATTCATGCCCATGCTGGTGGGCTTTGGCTGCAATGTGCCGGCTATTATGGCGGCACACGACATCAAAGACCCCAAAGACCGAACGCTAACCATGCTCATGGTGCCCTTCATGTCCTGCTCTGCACGCCTGCCGGTATATATGCTCTTTGTGGACACTTTCTTCGTGCGCTACAAGGCATTGGTCATGCTCTCAATGTATGTGATTGGAATCGGGCTTTCTATCCTCTTTGCGCTGATTATGAAGCATACGAAATGGTTCCGCAAGCCGGCGGACGACAGCGTGAACGAGTTGCCGGCTTTCCGTATGCCCACATGGCGTACCACGGGCGCACATATATGGGAGCGCGTGAAAGACTACTTGCAGAAAATCTCCACCGTCATCCTATGGGCGTCGGTGATTATCTGGGCATTGGAGTACTTCCCCACGCAGGATGTAAGCGACTTGGAGAACTCCTATTTAGCGATGATAGGCAAGGCGATAGCGCCAGTTCTGAGCCCGCTGGGCTTCGACTGGAAGATGTCGGTCTGCCTGCTGACGGGACTGCCTGCCAAGGAGGCTATCGTCTCCACGATGGCAATACTCTACGGCGGCGACATCGCCACAGCGGCATTCACGCCCGTGACGGCATTCGGCTTCATGCTCTTCACTTTGCTTTACTTCCCCTGTATCGCTACTATCGCCACCCTGCGCCGCGAGGCGGGGAAAGGCTGGGCATGGTTCACCGTCTTCAACTCGCTCATCTTGGCATGGTTGGTGGCATTCTTAGTGAACCTCGTAGGCACATTGTTCTAAAAACAAGGAAAAACTTGCATATTTGAAAAAAAAGCAGTACCTTTGCAGGCGTTTTGGGGTGTTGAGAGTGGTTAGTGGGCAGTGGGTAGTGGGCAGTGGTTAGTGGTCAGTGGGTAGTGGTTAGTGGGCAGTGGTTAGTGGTTAGTGGGCAGTGGGCAGTGGTTAGTGGGCAGTGGTTAGTGGTTAGTGGTTAGTGGTTAGAGCATGGGCACTCATAATCCTTTATTGAACATTAATTCTCACAAATCAATCACGAATTATCCAAAAAATTTTTTGATTATTAATGGGTCATTTGCGGAAATTAATGTTAAAATAAACTCAGAGCATAGGCACTCATAATCCTTTATTGAACATTAATTCTCACAAATCAAGCACGAATTATCCAAAAAATTTTTTGATTATTAATGGGTCATTTGCGGAAATCAATGTTAAAATAAACTCAGAGCATGGGCACTCATAATTCATAATTCATAATTCATAATTAATCACAGTGCTTCCTTTGGATTTCATAGACAGTATGCGCAGGCAGTTAGGCGCCGAGGCGGACGATTTGTTTCGTGCGCTGGAGTCTGATGCGCCCACGAGCATACGCCTGAATACCAAGATGGATGTACTGACTTTCCCCTGCGACACAGAGGAGGTGCCGTGGCATATTGATGGCTACTACCTCTCCGAGCGGCCGCCCTTCACCCTTGACCCCCTCTTCCACGCCGGCTGCTACTATGTGCAGGAGGCAAGTTCGATGTTCGTGGAGCAAGCGCTGGAGCAGTATGTGCCGCAAGACAGTATCGTGCTGGACCTATGCGCCGCGCCGGGCGGCAAGAGCACCCTCATCAGCGAGTATTTAAGCGACAAAGGACTGTTGCTGAGCAACGAGGTGGTGCGCCAGCGCGTGTTCATCCTCTCTGAGAATATACAGAAATGGGGCAACGGCAACACCGTTGTAACCCACAACACTCCCGCCGAGTATGGCGAGAAATGCGAGAGCATGTTCGATTGTATCTTGGTGGACGCCCCTTGCTCGGGCGAAGGGATGTTCCGCAAAGACCCCGCCTCGCGCGAGGAGTGGAGCCTCAAGAATGTGCGTATGTGCGCAGAGCGCCAACGCAGTATCCTGATGGATGTGTGGGACGCGCTCAAGCCCGGCGGCATACTCATCTACAGCACCTGCACCTTCAACCAAGAGGAGGATGAAAGCAACGCCGAGTGGATAGCCGACTCGCTCGGTGCCGAGGTGCTGCCCATCGACTACGACCCTGCGTGGGGCATTGTGGAAGGCACCATTGGCTACCATTTCTACCCCCACCGCGCCAAGGGCGAAGGCTTCTATATCGCCGCCCTACGCAAGCATGGCGCGTGGCCCGCGGGACTGGCAGGCATTCCCTCCAAAGCGCTGCGCACGGATAAAAACAGCAAGAAGAAATCGCCTGCCTTCCCTGCGGAGTACGAGAAAGAAATGCGCTCGTGGCTGCAACACCCCGACCACTGGGTAATACGGCAGAACGACCGTTTCGCCACAGCATATCCCGTGAAGTTCAAGGACCTAATAGAGTACTTCGCTGCCCATTTCACCTGTATCTCCACGGGCTTCGGCTTAGGGGAGGAACGCGGCAAGCGTATCGCACCGCAGCACAGCCTCAGCATGGCGAAAGACCTGCGCCGCGAGGCGTTCCCACAAGTGGAACTCACCCGCGAGCAGGCGCTTGACTACCTGCGCACCGCTGCGCTCGTGCTGCCCAATGCCCCGATGGGTGTGTTGCTGTTGACCTACGAGAATGTCCCCCTCGGCTTCGCGAAGAATGTAGGCAACCGCCTGAACAACCTCTACCCCAACGAGTGGCGCATCCGCTACCAGTAAGCCGCACACATACATCCCCAATACGAAAGAGGGCTGCCTGACCAATCGAGTTAGGCAGCCCTTTTGCCAATGGGAAGGAGGAGGCGGGGAGTAGGGTGAATCTTAATAATCGTACCTTTTTGGGGTGGTGAGGACATGCCTTCGACCCGCGGGAGACCCGCGGGAGACCCGCGAAAAACACACGGGGAGGTGCGGGAGGGGGAAATCTTAATAATCGTACTGTTTTGGGTAGGCATAGGGGAGTGCGTGGAGAGGGACTAAAAAGTCAGAAGTGTGCCAGTGTGCCAGCAGTTTTCTAAAATATATATGTGCGTGCGCGCGCGTGTGTATTTATGGAAACTGCTGGCACGCTGGCACACTGGCACACCCCAAACATTACTCCCCAAAAGAAAAATCCATAACGATGCAGACAATGCAAAGTTATGGATGTTGTTTTTATTTATTCTACGGTGATTTGATAAACAAAGCACTTCTTGTTGCCATAGGACATGCTGACATCGTATTTGTAATTACGTCCACGATAAGGGGAATCTTCCGTATCTTCCACTTTTACCCAGTCTTCCTCTGTCCAAAAATCCCCAGTGTTGATGTAGAGATTCTCAAACACTTTGTCCTGCAATATGGACTGATGAAGATGTGCTTCGGGAGTGCTTGTCTCATTTGAAGAGCCTAATACGGGGTCTGTTTTTGATGAAACAATCGTACGTTCTTTTACGCAAATCATTTCATGAGGTGCAAGAGTACACTGTTCATTAAGTGATTCCGCTCCTGTTCTCAGACTGATATCGCGGTCGTCAGAATGGTTTTCTATGTAGAGCCTATACTCAATACAATCGGTAGAAGACTCACAACCACATAATCCCACAAAGAGAATACTTAAAAAAAGAAATTTGCCAATACTTTTCATATGCTTATTTTCCATTGATGTTAATAGTTACCACTTTTTTTACTAAACCGTCCCACGAACCGGTATCTTGAGTTATATTCACAAATACCGATGTGATATCCACAAATGTGTCGTTAGTTTTTGTATATTGATTCATTAATATATTTTCTCGATAAGTTTTTGATTTAAACTCTGCATCTATGCCTGGAGTCCTATATTCATCAAAAAACAAATAAGTTACAAGATCTCCGTATTGTCCTATGGCATAATAATAAAAATATCCGGAAGTAGATGCTTCGTATTCTGAGCCTTTATACAAATTGGTTATCGTAACTTTACTACGATAATTGGTTGTTCCCCATCCCCAATATGGATAAGCTGTCATGTATATAGTTAATTTGTAATCACCAATAGAAGCCTCATAGTAACGATTATGATCATCCACTATTCTTGCATTTTGTGCGGATGATGAATTACTAAGTACATTGCGTGCAATAACATAATCCGCATTTTCCTGAAGATTTGAACTATCGTCCATACTACATACATTCACTTGATTTGCTATTGCAACAAATTGATCAATTGGACATGAGATTAAATCACTTTCTACCAACCAAAAAACGACTTTATCAATAACCACTATTCCTTGTTCATTGCATAGCGCATAGATGTCAAAATCACCCAATGGATTCACGCTTTTTACAACATGATTATCTGTTGTCGTATGTTCAGAAACCACACATAAAGATGGATAGTTAGTTTCCATCTCTTCTGCAACAGCGGCTATCACAGAATTCAGCCTATCCGTTTCGGAAGCAGAACATGATACCGCAGCGAATTCTGCTTGTTTCTTTTCGTAAATAGAACAATATCTGTAATACGATTCTATTATCGGATTATGAAAGTCATTACTTTCCATCCATTCTCCAAGTTGCTGACTATTCATAGATTGCAAAGTAGTACTGTTGCGATAAATTTCGCATTAAATTTATAAATCGTTAAATAACGTTTGTTCTTTGACATTTTGATTGGAAGAATTTGAGTCTTTGGATTGGGTAAGAAGCTCTCGAAGGTCAGTTCGCTCCAAGGCAGATACTC
>JALFGC010000020.1 GCA_022777485.1 Bacteroidales bacterium | reverse complement strand
TACGACAACCGTGTGAAAGAACAAGTCTTGGGTGTGTCTGCCGAAGACTTAAAGACGCACGGTGCAGTAAGCGAAGAGGTGGTAAAACAAATGGCTAACGGAGTTCGGATGCTAATGCACGCGGATTTTGCTATTGCTACGAGCGGCATAGCAGGACCTGATGGTGGCACACAGGAGAAGCCTGTTGGTACGGTGTGGATAGGTTGGGCTACGCCCGAAGGCACTTTCGCTGAGTGCTTCCACCTCGGCAAACTTCGCGAGCAAATCACCGACCGCGCCTGTCAAAAAGCCCTCATCGAGTTGTACAAGCGGATGGCGAGAGATGTCTAATAGTTTGGTATTGGAGTAATGAGATGAAACGCTGTCACGCTGATACGCTGATACGATGATACGATGATACATCAAGGGATATGCTCCCATAGTGTTGCAATGACACGGCAGGCCTCGGAGGCATGGTCTATATCGAGGATGTAGCGCGGTTTGGCGCCGAGATAGGGAACCCCTGTCTCGGCGTTTTGCATCATCGGCGCGATGGACGGGTGAATTTGGATGAAGCAGAGTTCGTCGCAGGCGGTGAGCACGCATTTTCCATTCACGTAGATGACGTAATCGCCCATCATCTTGCGCGCTTGCACCTCGCCCAAAGGCGCCAACTGTCGGCACACAAAGTCAATATATTCGGGACTGCACACCTTGTTGATTTACGAATTACGAATTACGATTTACGATTTTGCAGGTTGGAACACCTATATGCTTTGCTACTTTTCTTCCGCTTCGGGCAAAGCATCGCTTGTTGCCTCTGTGGTGGTGTCGGGCAGGGCGTCGGTGTTGGCTGCTTTGCGGGTGCGGAGGCGTTTGGTGCTGGTGATACCCATGTCTTTGAGCCCCATCACTCTGCGCAGCACATTGCCGGTTCCTTCGCTCAGTTGCGTCATGGCTCGGCGGTAGGTGCTTTGTGCCGTGTCGAGTTGTGAGCCGAGTGTGTTGCAGGTGTCCACTAAGCCTAAGACCTTATCGTACATACCGTTAGCGGCTTCCAGAATCTTCTTGCAGTTGTCTTCCTGCCGTGTGTTCTGCCAAGTTTGCACTACGAGGTTGAGCGTGAGCATGAGGTTGGTGGGGTTTACAATGATGACCCCCATGCGGAATGCTTCTTGCGCGATGGCGTGGTCGTGGTTCATCGCCATCACATAGGCGCCCTCGTTGGGGATGAAAAGCAAGACATAGTTCATCGAATCAGGCACAAACTTAGGGTATTGTTTGTCTGCCAGTTCTTTCACATGTTTCTTTACCGAGTCGTAGTTTCTGCGTACTGCTGCGTTGCGCTCCTCTTCGTTCTCAGCGCCGAGTGCGTCGGTGTATGCGGTGAGTGAGACCTTCGAGTCGATGATGATATGCTTGCCGTCTGCGCAGGTAACCACCACATCGGGGCGGAGTTCATTGCCCTTTTCTCCCTTGAAACTCTCTTGGCAGTTGTATTCAATTCCTTCGCGCAGCCCGCTGTTGCTCAATATGTCCGCAAGCACTTGCTCGCCCCAGTCGCCATGCACCTTGCCTCTGTTCTTGAGCGCGTCAGCGAGGTTGGTTGCTTCTTGGCTGATTTGCTGCGTTTGCTTCTGCATTTCGCGGAGTGCGCCCTCTAAGGAGGAAGTGCTTTTCTCATTGGCAGAGCGTGTGTCCGCCATGAGTTTGCGCACATTCTCCATCTCCTGTTGGATGGGAGTGAGCAGTTTGCCGACATGCTCTGTGTTGGCTTTGCCTAATTCCTCTTGCCTCTGCTTGAGCATTTCCTCGGTAGCGGTTTTCATCTGCGCCACGAGTTTGTCGGTGGTCTCTTTGAATCGCTGCTCTTGGTCGGCGAAGGCTTTGTCTTTCTCTTGCAGCAGGTGCTGTGTCTGCTTATTGGCGTCTTCTTTGACCTGAGCCAGTTGGCGTTGGAAGTCCTCGCGCATGGTGGCGAGTTGCTGCTCGTGGGCTTGTTTCAGCGCTTCCAGTTGCTGCAAAGCGTTGTCTCGGTCTCCTTCTGCACGGGTCAGACGGGCGGTGTGTTCCGACTCCAATTGTGCACGAAGAAGGTTCTTTTCTGTGTTGGCGTTCTCCTGCATTTGTTGTATTTGTGCAGTGTGTTGCTGCTGCGTCTTTCGCATTAGTAGCCAACAAAATAGCGCTGCTACGAAGCATGCAGCAGCAAATCCGATGATGAAAAACAGTGTGTTTGGCATAGGTGGAAGTGGTTAGTGGTATGTGTCCGCAGATGATTTACATGGTAGTTTGGAAGATGATTGCCCGAATGAAACAGTCGAATTTGGTGTAGGACTTTTGAGTTTTTGTTGCCTGATTGATAGGTGCTTGCGGGTCGGGGTGCTGTAGTTGGGCTTCGAAGCGTTTGCGCCACAATGCTTTCTGCTCTTCGTCAGCAAGGATGGCCTTTGCCTGTTGGCAGGCTTTTCGCCAGCGGTTAATCCGTTGCTTCTCGGCGTCGGAGGCGGGGTGCTTATCCCAATTGCGCGGGTGCTCCACGATGAAAGCCTCCTGCGGGAGCACTTTCAAGATGTGTCCACTCTCATCGCGGATGGTTTTCTGACGGAAGATGATTTGGGATTTCTCTCCTAACTTGCCTTTGATGGAGGCGACAGGGTCTTGCCATGTTACTTTTGCCATAGTCTTTTTAAGGTTTTTGAAAGTTTATATTTGGGTTCGTTAGCGATTCGGTACACTATCGGTTTACCCATAGCAATCACTAACTAATCACTAACTAATCGTTAACTCTTGTCTCGTTGAAAAATCGTGCAAAGATAATCATTTTTTTTGAAATATGCAAGTGGGTGAATGGCAAAAAAATTATAAATTTTAGTAATAGTTTGCATATGTTGGAAAAAAGTGGTAACTTTGCAGGCGGGTTCTCAAAATAGGAAGAGAAAGGATAATACAAATGCGTCGAATCTCACACATATTACTTTGTGTATTGTTGGCGTTCTGCTTTGCAGGTTGCCACTCTCAGAAACGCGATGCCCGCCGGCTTCAAGAGACCTTGCTGGAGCAAGAGCGTAGAGCAGAGGAGCAAGCGGATGAGTTGGCGCGCTATTTGACCGGCGAACCGGACATAGACTCTCTCCAAGCGCTGATTCGGGAAGAAAACAGCCTGATGTACTATATCTTCGATTCGCGCCGAATCGTCTATTGGTCGGACAACTGGATAGCCTCCGACGAGGTCTTACTTCAACGCTATGACCAGTGGGATTACTACCACTTTCAAAACGCTCATGCCGTAGGACGCTGGACGCGAGCAGGTATATACAACGTGCTGATACTCATACCGATAAAGTATGCATACAATGTGGATAGTCCGCAGTTCCGCAACCCCTATCGCGAACCATTCAACTGCTCCAACAAGTGGGACATCGTTCGCCGTCGTACGGATGACGGCATACCGATTCACTCCAATGACGGGCGTTTCCTATTCAGCCTCGTTCCCGCGCGAGAGATGGTAGAGGAAGACGACCCTGCCAACAATTTCGCAGGGCAGTCGTTCTCTTTTCAAAGCCTTTTTGAAAACGAAGACGATATGTCTGCCATGCGGGCAAACGCCATGCGCGTGCGCGCGTACTATACTATATGTGTGTTGCTGATTATTCTTATCCTTATTTGGGGGATTGCGGGCTTGGTACGCCATCGCGGATTCACGAACATGCGCCTGCGCACACGCTTCATGTATGTGATTATGACTTGCGTTTTGGCGTGCTTCATCTATGTGTTCGCGCTCTCGGTGCGGTACTTGCGAACTAACTACGAGCAACGGCAGCAGAAAGAATTGCAGACCAAATGCCATTTCATTCAGGTTTATCTGCAAAACCTCTACTACTGGGATATGTCTCTTTCACCTGCTAATCAGTCGGGCTTGAACATCGACCTTCGCGACCTGAGTTACTCCGCCGGCTCTGATATCCTTGTGTACGACAACACCGGTCGGTTGGTGGGTTCATCAACACCCGGGCTGTTCAGCAACGGCATACTCTCTACGCGCATTTCCCCTAATCCCTTCTTCTCGGATGACCACACGATGGTGCAATACGAGCAGATAGGCGATATCCGCTACCTATGCGCCTACACGCCTTTCTACAACGGCGCTATGGTGCAGATAGGCTATATCGCCGTGCCATTCTTCGTGTCGGGCTTGGAGTTAATGCGTGAGACGGATGATTTCTTGGCGCGCCTGCTGCCCCCGTACCTGATTGTGGTTATCCTCGCGTTGCTGGCTTCGTATTGGGCCGCGCGCAGCATGACCGCCTCTATTGCACTCATGGCGCAAAAGATGCGTCAGTTCCGCATCGGCAGCCCCGACAACCACATCGTTTACACTCACCACGATGAGGTGGGCGCATTGGTGGAGCAGTACAACGCGCTGGTTGACCAAGTGGAGGCTTCGGCGGAACGGCTTGCCAAAGCCGAACGGGAAGGTGCATGGCGCACAATGGCAAGGCAGATTGCGCACGAGATAAACAACCCGCTCACCCCCATGAAACTGTCCATTCAGCAGTTGCAACGCCTGCATGAGCAGAGTTTGGCGCAAGTGGAAGACTCTCCGGCGAAGGCGAAATATGATGCCTATTTCGCCAAAGTAACGAGTATGCTCATTGAACAAATAGGTACCCTTGCGCATATTGCCATGTCGTTCTCGACCTTCGCCAAGCAACCTGAGGTGGTTACCTCGGAGGTTGATGTGGCTCAGAAACTGAGCAATGTTATAACCCTGCAACGGAATAACGACCAAGGAGTTCCAATCCGCTATGTGGGCCCCGACCATGGTGTATGGGTGTGGGCAGATAACGAACAGATTGCACAAGTGTTTACAAACCTCATTCGCAACGCACTACAAGCCTTAGAAGGGCAGGCAGATGCGGATATCATCGTGATGATGACGGTGGAAGGTGAGTATATCGTGATAAAGGTTTCGGACAATGGTCCGGGCATTCCTGAGGAGATACAAGACCGCGTTTTCCGTCCGAATTTCACCACAAAGAACACCGGCATGGGGCTCGGACTCGCTATTTCGAAGAACATTGTGGAAGGTTCCGGCGGGAAAATATGTTATCAAACATCAAAAAAAGGCACTACTTTTCTTGTTTATCTCAAAAAAAAGCAGTAACTTTGCAGCGAATTTAGTAACAGAATGTCAGAATAGGACCGCGCATAGCGCTGAAAGATAGATATACTACAACGCAATTACCGAAAATCAACATAAATTTTTAACACCATGAAAGTACAAACCATCATGCAGCAGTTGGCTGCAAAGCACCCGGGTGAGGCAGAATACCTGCAAGCGGTGCAAGAAGTGCTCGAATCGATTGAGGAAGTGTACAATCAACATTCTGAGTTTGAACAAGCAAAGATTGTGGAGCGTATGGTTGAACCCGATCGTATCTTCACCTTCCGCGTAACATGGATTGATGATCAAGGTCAGGTGCAGACCAACCTCGGTTATCGTGTTCAGTTTAACTCAGCGATAGGTCCGTATAAAGGCGGTTTGCGCTTCCACAAGGCAGTTAACCCCTCTATGCTGAAGTTCTTAGGCTTTGAGCAGACCTTCAAGAACGCGCTGACAACGCTGCCGATGGGCGGTGCTAAGGGTGGTTCAGACTTCGACCCTGTGGGCAAATCCGACGCGGAGATAATGCGTTTCTGCCAAGCGTTCATGCTGGAGTTGTGGCATAATATCGGCGTGGATACCGATGTCCCTGCAGGCGATGTGGGCGTAGGTGGTCGCGAGATTGGCTTCCTGAACGGTATGTACCAAAAACTGGCGCGCGAGTACCATACAGGTGTGCTCACCGGTAAGGGCATGACATGGGGCGGCTCTATCCTCCGTCCGGAGGCAACGGGCTTCGGTGCACTCTATTTCACCCAACACCTCCTCCACCAAGCAGGCAAGACCATCGAGGGCAAGACCGTGGCTATCTCCGGCTTCGGCAACGTGGCATGGGGCGCTGCTATCAAGGCAACCGAGTTGGGCGCGAAGGTAGTGGCTATCTCCGGTCCTGACGGTGTATGCCATATCCCTGCCGGTATCACCAAGGAAATGATTGATTATATGTTAGTTATGCGTGCTTCGAACCGCAACCGCGTGGAGGACATGGCAACGAAATTCCCCGAGCAAGCGCAGTTCACCGCAGGCAAGAAAGCGTGGTCTATCCCCTGCGACATCGCGTTGCCTTGCGCCTTCCAGAACGAGTTGTCGGAAGAGGATGCGAAGGAACTGAAAGCCAACGGCTGCTGGTGCTGCTGCGAGGTCAGCAACATGGGTTGCCAGCCGGGTGCTATCCATTTCTTCCAGCACAATGGCGTGCTCTTCGCGCCGGGTAAGGCTGTCAATGCCGGCGGCGTAGCCACCTCCGGTCTGGAGATGACGCAGAACGCGGAGCACCTGAGTTGGACTGCTAAAGAAGTGGACGAGCGTCTGCACCATATCATGCAGTCCATTCACGAGCAGTGCGTGAAGTTCGGTACACAACCCGACGGCACCATCGATTATGTGAAGGGTGCGAATATCGCAGGCTTCATGAAAGTAGCCCAAGCCATGTTGGAGCAGGGAATCATCTAAACTTTGGCGCAAAATAGGTGATTTTTTTAGAAAAAAGTACACTATTATTTGGTAGTGTGCTTTTTTTTTCGTATCTTTGCAGTCGCATTTGCCTATGTTAGGAATCATCATCAATCCCAAGTCCGGTAAACGCGCGTTTCGGCGCCAACGTATTTACCTATGGAAACTGCTTAGACAGCGGCGCGAACCTTTCGTGTACCGTGTTACAAAGTACGCGGAGCATGCCATTGAATTGGGACGCGAGTTGGTGGAGCGGGGATGTGATGAGATTCTTGTTTTGGGCGGGGATGGTACGCTTTCCGAGGTGATAAATGGTATCATGCGGGCGGATATTCCCGAGGAACAAAGGGCAAAAATCTCCTTCGGTATCATGCCGCGGGGCACCGGCAACGATTGGGGACGGTTCTGGGGACTAACCAAAGATTTCAAGAAATCGCTCGAGCGCTTCTTCAACGGCGAGAAGCAGCCGTTGGATGTAGGGTGCATCACCTATTGGCGCAATGGCATCGTACACCACCGCTATTTCATCAACTCAGTCGGCTTTGGCGTTGACTCGCTCACCTGCCAATGGGCAACCACGCTCAAGTACTACATCGGCAGCCACCATGTCAATTACTTTTTTGCCTTGCTCGCTGCCCTTTGCGTGCACAAGTCGCAGAAAATAGAGCTGATTGTGGACGGGAAGACGATAGTGAACGATATGCTCTTCACGATGAACATAGGCAACGGACCTTTCTCCGGCGGAGGTATCAAGCAGAACCCTGATGCTGACCCGCGCGATGGCGTATTCCATTCTATCTTCGTGCAGACTCCCACCTTCCGACAGGTACTCAAAGCCATTCCGCGACTCTTTGACGGAAGATTGACCGATTTGGATTTCGTCCACTCGTTTGTGGGTAAGGAGGTAGAGGTGAACACCCGCAAACACCTAATGTTTGAGGCAGACGGCATATTAGAGAACATCATGGGACCTTGCCGCATCACATGCCTGCACAATGCACTATCAATGAAGTGTTAGAGAAGGTGCTTTTCGCGTTTTTTAGAGAAAAAATTGCGTTTTATTTGCGTATATCAAAAAAAAACACTATCTTTGCACTCGCTTTTGACAAAAAGCCTTCGGGATATAGTTCAGCCCGGTTAGAATGCCTGCTTTGGGAGCAGGAGGTCGTGAGTTCGAATCTCGCTATCCCGACAAAAAAATCAATGATTCACAAACCAAAGAGTCCGTGAATCATTGTTTTTTTTGGTGCTATTTTTTCGTGGGTCTATCGCGGGTCGACAGATAGATTTCTATGAATTTACTTGCCCGTTTTCGTATCGGTCTATGGCATTGCGCATGAGCAGTCTGCCTTGCTCAATGATTTCTTCCGCGCGGTCGAAGTCGAAAGTGGAGTAGGCGTATTGCGGCATAGTAGCGAGTATGTCTGGGGGCATAAGTTGTAGCATGAGGTGGGTGTTCTGTTGAATCTGTATGTCCGACATCCTGTCTGCCAAAGAGAAATAGTTGACCATCCCGCGCAAATCTTGATTCTCCAGCCGTTCTTCTTCTTTCTGCTCAATACGTTTTTTGAGGTTTAGTAGGGTAGGAGAGAGTTGTATGCCATGTTGTTCAATCAATTCGGCGGCTTTTGCAAAGTAAGAAGGCTCCGGCTTCTTTATTTGCATGCTGTCTTTGCCCGAGATATTCATCGCCACGAGCAGGTCGCCTTTCGTGCGCTTCACGCGGTTGAGCGGCAGCGGGTTCAGCGTTCCGCCGTCAATCAGCAGTTTGTGTCCGCGCTGCACGGGCTGAAAGAAGAGGGGAATGCTCATTGAGGCGCGTATGGCTTCGAACAAACTGCCGGAGCGAAACACCACTTCGTCGGCAGAAATCAAGTCGGCAGCCACGATGGCGCAGGGGATATTCAGGCTTTGTATCTGTTGGTCGGGCACCACCTTCTCCAACTCGCGAATGACCCGCTCGCCTTTCACCAAAGAGTTGAGCGAGATAGACAAATCCACCATTTTCAGAATCACCTGCTGGTCCACTTGCAGGAACCATTCTTTCGCGTCTTGCAATTGCCCTGCGGCGTACATGCCCGCAATCATCGCCCCCATGGAACAGCCGGCGATACTCCTAATTCGGTATCCGCGCGCTTCCAATTCTTCGATTGCACCGATATGCGCCAGTCCTCGTGCACCGCCCGAACCTAGCACTAATGCTACATCTCGCTTCGTTTTCATATTGGGTTGAATTTGTAGAGAGAATCCGCTGCAAAGATAGCAAAATATTTTGAAATACGCAATAGAGTAGGCATTTTTTCATTTTTTCTCTTCTAAAAAAGTATGGTAGTAGCGCCGCACGGTGTCCCTGTTCACTTTCAGTATATTGCCTATCTTGGCAAATGAAACACCCTCTGCGCGTAGGTCTCGTATCAGTCTTTCTTTGCGGTGAAGTTTGTAGGTTTCTTGTGCTGAAATCTTTCCTTTTGGGCGTCCTAACTGCACTCCCTCGGATTTCTTCCGCGCCAATGCCTCTTTTGTTCGCTGACTGATGAGGTTACGCTCAATCTCTGCCGACAGACCGAACGCAAATGCCAGCACCTTGCTCTGAATGTCGTCGCCAAGCCGGTAGTTGTCTTTTATGGTCCAAACCTTGCACTCTTTGGTCATGCAGATATTCAGTATCTCCATAATCATGAAGAGGTTACGCCCCAAGCGACTTAATTCGGAACAAATAATTACATCTCCTTTTTCCACTTTTTTGAGCAACTTTCCTAACTCCCGTTTGTTATAACTCTTCGTGCCACTAATAGTCTCTTCTATCCAGCCATCAATGTGCAAGTGATTACTCGTGCAGAACTTCTCAATCTCAAATCGCTGGTTCTCAACCGTCTGCTTGTCGGAACTTACGCGAATGTAACCGTAGGTCATAGTAATTATTTTTTTTGTTTCCAATGATATCGAGCATCCATATACTCGCCAAACAAAAAGCTTCATAAGTCTCAATGGTTGGATACAAGACATCCAAAATCCTTACAAATTTACTCAATTTATCTTTTCGTTGCAAACTTTCCGCAAACTTCTTGCATAATCCAAATTTTATTAGTAACTTTGCACTCGTATTTGAATTTTTACTATATAGACTACTTATAATCGGAATTATGTAAAATAAATAGAATAAACTTAACTATAATTATTTGATTCTCTACTTTTATGCTCATTGATTATTTAGAAAACGAACAAACCACTCCGAACACAAAGCGCGTCGTTTCAATTATCCAAGGGAACGATAGCGATACTTTTACTTTGAACGACGGCGATATATTAGATGTGTTGCCTTTGCGCAACCGCGTCCTCTTCCCAGGTGTGATGATGCCAGTGGCAGTCGGACGACCAAAGTCCCTCAAATTAGTAACCAATGCCTACAACAAAGAGCAACTCGTTGCCGTCTGTTGCCAAAAAGAAAAAGACACCCAAGAACCCAAGGCAAACGATTTATATACACTTGGAACTGCTGCTCGTGTAATGCAAATCATAGAAATTCAGAGCGGCACGAAGATGGTCATCTTAGAAGGCATTGAGCGCATCCAAGTGGATGAGTTCACTTCTTCTCGTAACGGGCTCAAAGCGCGAATACATCGGGTGCCAGAAGAATTCCCTCGCAAAGGCGACAAAGAGTTCCTTGCCATCGTCAGCAACATCAAGGACCAAGCGATACAGATGTTGCAAAAATCGAACAATATCCCGCCTGAGGCGAGCCTTACGCTCAAGAGCATCGACAACCCGCCTACCCTTGTCAACTACATCTGCACTAACTTTGAATTTAAGATTGAGGATAAGCAGCAATTGCTTAATTATCAGTCTATTAGTGAGCGTTCTTTCCATCTGCTTGAACTGCTGAACAAGGAGATGCAAGTGCTCCAGATGAAGGCAGATATTCAGTCGAAAACAGCGGAGGAGATGAGCAAGCAGCAGCGTGAGTTCTTCCTCCACCAGCAAATGGAGACCATCCAAAAGGAGTTGGGCGACACCGGCGTTGAGCGGGCGAAAGAAATGCGTGAGAGAGCCGCGCAGAAGAAGTGGCCAGCTACCGTGCAAGAAGTCTTCGAGAAAGAAATGAAGAAACTTGAACGCATCCCTACCCACTCACCTGAATACACCACTCAAGAGAACTACCTTGACACCTTGTTAGACCTCCCGTGGGAGGAATATACCGACGATAACTTCGACATAAAGAATGCGCAAACCGTGCTTGACCACGACCACTACGGCATGGAGAAGGTAAAAGAGCGTATTGTGGAGTACCTTGCAGTGCAACGCCAGTTACAGCAAATGCAGCCAATGAAGGGTGGTGAAGCATTACAAAACACTCCTATTCTTTGCCTCTACGGACCTCCGGGTGTTGGTAAAACCAGTCTCGGAAAGTCAATAGCCATAGCACTTGGCAGAAAGTATGCCCGTATCTCCTTGGGCGGCTTGCACGATGAGGCTGAGATACGCGGACATAGGCGAACCTATATCGGTGCCATGCCCGGAAGGATCATCCAATCGCTGCGTAAAGTGGGCACTTCTAACCCCGTCTTCGTACTGGATGAGATAGACAAGATAGGTGCCAATACACATGCCGGAGATCCCACTGCTGCCTTGCTCGAAGTGCTTGACCCCGAGCAAAACAGTACTTTCCATGACAACTTCCTCGACATCAACTATGACCTCAGCCATGTACTTTTTATCGCCACGGCGAATAGTCTCGACTCCATCCCGCGTCCCCTACTCGACCGAATGGAACTCATTGAGATGACAGGCTACTTGCAGGAGGAAAAAGAGGAGATAGCCAAACGGCATCTCATCCCAAATGAGTTAGCGAAGCACGGTATCAAACCCGCGCAACTGAAGTTCCGCAAGGAAATTATCGGGCATATCATTGACGACTACACGCGCGAATCCGGTGTGCGTTCGCTTGATAGAAAGATTGCCGCTATCTGCCGCAAAATCGACACGAAGTTAGCATTGGAGCAACCCTACAACACCACCATCACCCGCGAGGACTTGATAGAATACCTCGGGCAACCGCGCTACAGCCGCGACTCGTGGGAAACCAACAAGTACATCGGCGTGGTAACGGGCTTAGCATGGACGCAGGTGGGTGGCGAGATCCTATTCATAGAGGCATCGCTCTCGCCAAGCAAGACCCCGACGCTCACGCTCACCGGCAACCTCGGCGATGTGATGAAAGAGTCTGCTACCCTCGCGCTCGGCTATATCAAAGCCCATGCGCAGGAGTTTGGTATCAAACAGAAAGACTTGGAAACCAAGTCGGTACATATTCATGTGCCGGAAGGGGCTATCCCAAAAGATGGTCCCAGTGCGGGCATCACGATGACCACCGCCTTGGTGAGTGCCTTCACTCATCGCAAAGTGCGTCCCCGCATTGCCATGACCGGAGAAATGACGCTGCGTGGAAAAGTGCTGCCAATAGGAGGAGTAAAAGAGAAGATTTTAGCCGCAAAACGCGCCGGCATAACAGACCTTATCCTTTGCGCAGACAATCGCAAAGACGTATCCGAGATTCCCGAGGTATACCTCAAAGGGCTAACATTCCACTATGTGCAAGACATTCAAGAAGTTATCGACTTCGCCCTTGTAAAGAACAAATCGTAATTATGATTCGTAAGTCGTACCATGTGCGTTTTCGCGTGGCAAATTGTGAATCATAAATCACTTTGGTGTGATTTCATCAAAGGTTCCATCTGAATAAAACAAGATAATTCGTTCAATCTGTTTAGCCGCAGGCTGCTCCAAGGGGGCAGTCTGTTGTTTTTTTGTACTTGCTAACGGCTGCACCTCACGGGACATGGCAGGAGCGGAAATAGTCTGTGGCATCGATAATGGCGAGGGTTCCTCTATGGAGTGTTGTAGCGAAGCGGTGGTGTCGCCGAAGCCGGGAATCTGCTGCTGTTGCTGTAGCTGCTTTTCCTTTGCCTCACCGTTTTCTCTATTCTCTTTGCCTCCCTCAGTACGGTACATATTGCCCACACCTAAAATAAGCCAGTCGCTGCTAAGCGTCCGAAAACGGTTTAGCACACGCTGCATCACATCTAAACTGGGATTATTCCTACCATTCACGATATTGCTAATCGTACCAGCCTGAATACCCACCTCAGCAGCAAACTGCTTTGCGGACATATTATTGTCTGCTATCAATTTCAATAATCTCTCGCGTTCATTCATATCCATAGCCATATTTATGTGAATTTCGGGTGCAAAGATACGAAAACTTTTTGATATTTGCAAATGTAAATCAAAAATAATAATTCACAAACAAATATATAAGTATGTTTTCGTTTGTGAATTATAAAAGAATACACAATTGTAGTTATCTACATAGGTATTGTGTAAAGAATATATTTTATCACATTAACTAAATATGTCATTATATAGATTTTCAATAAGTTATGTTTTGTATCAAAACTAATCAACAATTGCTTATGCAAGATATTCCTCCAACTCAGTGCATATAGTTATATGCCACATAAAGTAATATTTATAATCATTGCTTTTCAATTAGTTATATTCTAAATTATATTATAAATAAACAATTATAACCAAGATAAATAGTAGGTTCACTTTTGATGTTTTCGCAATAGTTATGCATTTCACAATTAGATACCTTACTCAATGCTTGTGTGTGAATTATTTGTGAAATGGCAGGTATTGTTTAGGAAATAAAAACACAAATGTTATATATGTTATGCGTTTCACATTTCTATTGCCCTTTTTATGTATGCAAAGAAAAATAGTACCCTATTGCATATTTGAAAAAAAATGCGTACCTTTGCAGGCAATTTGTAATTCATGGAATATGGTACACCACTCTATATTCCAAGATACGAAACACTTAATTCAAATCTAATATGATGCAACTTCTTACTGCCTTTCTGTTAGGGCTACTGACGATACTTGACCCTTGTACCCTATTCACGAGCGTTACTGCCATCAGTTATATTGACCGCGAGATAAATAATAAGCGGCGCGTATTGCTAAACGGACTGATGTTCGTGTTGGGTAAGTTGGTTACATACATGTTGTTGAGCGTTCCTTTTTTGTTAGGTGCGCAGACAGATGGCTTCCAACACGCCTTGGAGCATTACGGCGAACCTATCCTTGCAGCCTTTATGTTGATTTGCGGTGTGGTGTTGCTCTTTACAGGACATCATCACCATGAGCATGACCACGGGCTCAACAAGATGTTGTCGCAGTTGGACAGTCGTTTCACAGGCTTATGGTCGTTCATGCTTGGTATTTTCTTTGCCATTGCGTTTTGTCCGCACCGTTTGGTGTATTTCGTTACTATGGTTGATATGGCTGTAACACAGCCCATTGCATGGTCATGGCTCATGCCGTTTGTTTTCGCCATAGGCACGGGGTTGCCAGTGATTGTAATTGCATGGATTATCTGCTATAGTGCCGTTAGTATCGGCAACTTGACCAATCGCCTAAGTATACTTGAGAAGTGGTTTCGGTATATCTGCGCAGTTTTGTTTATCGGCTTGGGCATCTATATGGGTATCCACACCTTCTTGGAGCATGACCATTCAGGAAATGGTTGCTGCGGGGAGCAGCCTCATAGAGAGTGTGTAGTTTCTACCGAAGAATAATCGTTCCTTATGAGTACGCCATATTTCCGTTTTAAACAGTTTTCCGTATGGCATGACCATTGTGCAATGAAGGTGGGGACAGATGGTGTGCTTATTGGCGCATGGGCAAGCGCATTAGCAAGTGAGGTGGATTCTCTCGCTGAGAGCCCCATTGTGCCTACTGCTGTGGGGCATATATTAGATATTGGCACCGGTAGCGGTCTGGTTGCCTTGATGTTGGCTCAACGCTTTCCCAATGCGTTTGTTGAAGGAATAGATATAGACTCCTCGGCTGTTGAACAAGCCCAAGATAATTTTTCCGCGTCTCCATTTAGCATGCGAATGCACGCCTACTCCTCTCCCTTACAAGAGTGGCAACCCAAAGAGAAATACGACATGATTGTTTCTAATCCGCCATATTTCTCAAATAGTTTATTGTGTCCAGACGATATGCGAACTAAGGCAAGACACAACGAATCATTATCCTTCGCAAACTTATTAGAACATTCCAATAGATTATTAAAGCAGAAAGGAACCCTCTCGTTGGTGCTTCCTGTGGACGCTGAGAAAGCGATAATGGCGGAAGCCAGGCTGCAACATTTCTTCTGTGTGCGCCTGTGTCGTGTGCATACTACGGCTTCCAAACCTGCGAAGCGGATACTAATTGCTTTTGCGCGTCAGGAGCCTGTTAGCCCGATAGTACCAGAGACACTCTGTCTCTCGGAAAAAGGACAACCGCGCTCTGAAGCCTACTCTGCCCTCATTCGAGATTTCTACTTGTTTTAATTGGTAAAGGTACTACTTGGGGAACCCATACAGCATTACCTATAAAAAAAGTGGGGCGAAGTGCCCCACTCTTTTTATATAGTTGTTTTACAAAAAGAATAGTATCATCATCTGTCCCGTAAGCACACGGAGGAACATTGTCAACGGATAGACTGTTGAATATGCCACCGCGGCGCGGTCGTTGACCGAGGACTGTGCCGTAGCGTATGCTAATGCAGGCGGGTCGGTGGTGCTACCTGCTATCAAACCCATGAGGGTGAAATAGTCGAGTTTGAGCCAAAGGCGCCCCACCAATGCGGCAATCAGCAACGGTAGCAAGGTGATGATAACGCCATATCCAATCCACATATAGCCTCCAGCAAGCAAAGTAGGCACAAAGGTCTTGCCTGCACCAAAGCCTACTGCAGCGAGGAACATGGCGATACCTATCTCGCGAATCATCAGGTTGGCACTGCTCGTGGTATAGGTTACGATATGCCACTTCGGACCGAAATAGCCCAGCAAGATAGCGATGATAAGCGTACCTCCTGCGAGTCCGAGTTTGAAAGGCTGTGAGAGACCAGGCAATACGATAGGCAACATGCCCAGTGCTACGCCGATACCAATACCGCAGAAGATAGCGGCAAGGTTAGGCATGTCAAGGCGCTTGGTGGAGTTACCCACGTACTTTGCCACTTTCTCCACGTCTTTCTCTTCGCCCACAACGGTCAGTCGGTCGCCCAACTGCAAATATAGGTCGCGGGTAGCCAATAGTTCAATGCCGGCACGGCGGATACGCGTAATGCTGACATGGTAGATAGCGCGGATATTGAGTTCGCCGATACGCTTGCCGTTGAGTTCGGAGCGCGTAACGGTGATGTGCTTTGATACGAGGTGTGCTGCTTTCTTATCCTGCTCAGGCAGTTGCGTCTGTTCGCCCAAGAGGAGTACACTCTTCTCGTGGTCGGCATCGGTAACCACCCGCACACGGTCGCCGCAATGCAAGACAGTATTCACATCAGGCATCTCGTCCTCGCCATTGGGGTGCACTAAGCGGCTGACAATCAGTTTCATATTGCACAGGTGTCCAAGGTCTTTAATGAGCGTACCCTCCACCTGCGGGTTGGTGAGCGTGATGTCGATGAACTCAATTTCTTTCTGCGTGCCTTTCTCCGCCTCCACGCGGGCTTCCTCTTTTTCGAGCTTGATACGGAATACCCATCGCATGAGCATGAGCACGAAGATGATACCTACTACGCCGAGGGGATACGCCATCGCATAGCCACTGGCGATGTCGGGATTAGCGACACCCCGCATGTCGGCATACGCTTGCTGCGCAGCACCGAGACCCGGCGTGTTCGTTACTGCACCGAAGAGCACACCTGTCATTGTAGCGATGTCCACACCGCTCAACAAGTGAATCACATAAGCGGTAACGCAACCTAAGAGCACGATGCCCATTGCCAACAGGTTGAGTTTAAGCCCTCCTTTACCAAAAGAGGAGAAGAACGACGGACCTACCTGCAAACCAATAGAATAGACAAAGAGGATGAGTCCGAAATCCTTGGCAAATGACTCTACTTGCGGGTCAAGGTGCATACCGAAATGGGAGAATGCAATCGCCACGAATAGAATCCAAGTAACGCCCAAGGTAATACCCTTGAACTTCAACTGATTGCCCAAGAAGACACCGGCGGCAATTGCCAAAGTAAGCACAAAGATGGAGTGCGCAATGCCTGTACCGAGAAACAAATCATGAAACCAAGACAACATGTTATTTACGATTTACAATTTACGAAGTACGATTAACGATTTCTTCATTAAACAGAAACGGAGTGCAAAGGTACTGCTTTTTTTTGAGATACGCAAGTTATTAGCAAGTTTTCTATCTATGTTTGCCTATTTCCACCCTGAAAACGATATGTCAAGTCGGATTGGATGTTACCCGTGGCAGTGTTGATACGGAAGAAACGCTGGTTGGTGTGCTTGTTCTTTAATGCTCCTAACGCTTTGATATAGGGTCCGACTTTGATAAAATCGAAGGCGTGGCGCAACTCATTAGGTACTTGTTCCCAATTGAGTCCGGTGTACCAAGCGGTGTGGAGTTGGTAGTTGGTGCGGACATAGTCTGCAAACGAACATAGCATAGGTAGGTCAGCGTCGCCACCCATGAATGCTACGCAGGTGATGTACGGATAACGCGCGATGAGCGTATCCAGTACCTGTGCGGTCAGCACATTGCCTTGGTCAAGCCATAGTTGTGGGCTATGGCAACCAAGGCAATGGTGCGGACATCCACTGATATTGATTGCCAATGTGGTCTCGTCGGGTACTTCCTGAAAGACAATATCGTAATCAAGAAAACGCATGGACAATTAGAAATAGGGAATTAGGAATTATGAGGGTGTATGCTTTGAAATGGCTGATCGAACATTGAAAGTAAGGTAATAGTCAGCATATTCACATATTTATCCTACGTATATCCTACGTATATCCTACGTATATCTTACGTAATTAACAGCATAGAGATAGTATTCATTAAGACGAAATGAGGCATTTGTATTCTAAATGGAGACATCCTTTGCGTAGTAACGACGGGCTGCTTCTTGCTGGCGCGGCTCGGAGAAGTTGCTGATACGCTTGAGATAGCCGATTATGCGCGTAAGATAATCCACATTCTGACTGCCGCAGACGGGACATTGGTGGAGATAGCGTTTGTCGATATGCCCGCAATCGTTGCAGAGGGTGTTGGGGATATTGAATGTGAAGTAGTTGGTGCCTTCCTGCGCTGCTACGCGGAGAAGGTTGCGATACTGAGGCTGCGAGAGGTGCTCTTCAAGATTACAATGCAGGGCAGAACCGCCCGTGAGGTGCTCCACATACTTCCTGCCGTGTAGGCGGAACTTATCAAGTACATTGAGCGTTTGGTCCTCCACAATATAGAAATAACTATTGTAGCAGTCTCGCGGCACGACATATCCGTCTTCCCTATCCCACTTGGCATGCTTCACCCCGACATTCTCTGCCGGAATCATCTCGCAGTTGAAGAGTATCTCTTTTGTTCGATAGTCTTTGTTGAGGCGCTCTATTGTTCCAAGGATAGCCTGCACGAAGGTCTCATATTGCGGATTGTCGTTGATGGGTATTCCTAAGAACTCTGCCGCTTCGACCATACCATTGACTCCGATGGTGAGATATTGGCGACTGAGGTTGATAAATCCCGAATCGAAGAGGGGCAACATGCCCTGTTGCTGCAAGTGTTTGAGGTTCTCGTTGTAGGCAAGTTGCACCTTGTGCATGAGGTCAACGAGTTCTTCAATGTATTGCAGGTAAGGTATGTTGTTGCGCACAGCATACTGTATGGTTCGGTTGAGATTGATGGTGAGCACACTTTTGGAGCCTGTGCTGACGCCGCCTGCACCGAGGGTGTAGGAAAAGCCGTTGTCGGTGATTTCGTTGCGCAGTCGACAGCAAGAGGCAAGCGAGTCGGCATTGTCGCTCAGGTAGGTGAAGAAAGAGTGCCCTTCGGCGTACATCTGCGCGGTGAAATCGGCATACTCCTTATCCTTGACATCGCCGTTCTCGCTGAGGAGTGCCATGGTCTCGACGGGGAAGGTGAGCACGGCGCGGGTACGCTCGGCGTTGAACCAACGCATGAAACGCTGTTGCAGCCAGTTGAGCGACTCCCAATGCGGGCGGTCGCCGTTCGGGAAACGGAACTCACCGAAGATACTCTGGAAATAGTAGCGGTCGTAGTAACTGATATTCCAAAAGACGGACTGGAAGTTTCGGGCACCCGAAGGCTGGTTGATGGAATAGACTACTTGCTGGAAGC
Organism: Bacteroidales bacterium; assembly: GCA_022777485.1. Lineage (GTDB taxonomy): Bacteria > Bacteroidota > Bacteroidia > Bacteroidales > Paludibacteraceae > Colicola. The sequence goes on along the minus strand of JALFGC010000020.1, from coordinate 17,623 downwards.
AGTCGGTGATGACCTTGTCAATAGTGCGTCTTTTCTTCGACAAGTCCACCACTTCGTCGGCGCGGAGGTAGTAGTCTTCACCGTATTCCTGCTCGATAAAGTAGTTCATGTACATGAGGAACTCGGGTGTGGCGCAGGCGCCGGAGAGCATAGAGGAGACCATGAAGACCATATTGATAAACCCTCCGCAGAAAGACTTAAGGTTGGTAGGTGCGGTGGCATTTCCTCCGATGGGCTTTGTGCCTTCGAGCAGCCAAGGGTACATGGTAATGCTGGCGCAGTAGTTGGCAAGCGAGGTCTCGTCGTTCTTGTAGATAAAGTGCTGCTTGAGCAAGGTAATGTATTTGTCCGCCAACTCCTTGCCGTACATCTTCTCGATGCGGTCGCACAGCATGCGTCGATTAAGACGAATGTAATTACTCTTGGGCAATTCGCCGATGAGCGTGGCGATGTTCTTCTTCTCTACATTGGCGTTGGCGTCGTATTTGCTTCCCGTAGCGGCATTGGTTGCAGAGCAATAGGAGATGAGGAAGTCGAGTTTCTCGAGCGTCTCACGGTCTTTTGTATGGCGATAGCGATAAATCATGTAGTTCTTTGCCACGGTGTAGTAGCGCTCAGCCATCAGGGCAACCTCCACTTGGTTTTGAATTTCCTCTACGCTGATACCGTTGTGAATACGAAGCCTTGCGAGTAGAGATGAGAGTGTCTCTTCGGTGGCAAAAGAGTTTGAAGCAATAAATGCCTTGGAGATGGCATTCTTGATTTTGTCGATAGAGAAAGGCTCCTGCTTTCCGTCTCGTTTGAGAATGTAAGTGTCCATAATTTGACAATTTAACAATTTGACTATTTGACAATTATTATTTGTGCATTTAAGAAAACAAAAGTTCCGCCTACTCCTTCGAGTAAGCGGAACGCGTATGCCAATACTATGCCTTTCGTTGGCGGGGAAAGATTCAACTCTCAACTATCAACTCTCAACTCGTAATGATTCCCCACCCTATAGCCTATTCGTTCACGCTTCATTCCTCGAAAGCGATTGCTGAACGGAACAATAGGCAGGTCTTCTGACTTATCCTGTTTCGCTTCCTTCCCAATAGGGTTGCCCCCTATCAGTGGATTATTTGCGAAAGACACCTCGGTAGTTTCTTGTTTCAAGTTTCAGGTTTCACGTTTTAAGTTTCAGGAAACAAGTTAGTCAACTACAAGATGTGGACTTACAGCAGCGGGTCTGTTACGGATTCTCACCGTATTCCCTTTTGAATCAGGGCGTTACTCCTGATACCTACTATTCGTTATTCAAAACTGTGCGCAAAGATACTACTTTTTTATGAATTACGCAAGGAATTGAGAGATTTTTTATTTTATTCGCATACATTTGGCTATTTCAAAAAAAAGCCGTATCTTTGCACAGCGAAACGAAACTCAGTATTGATTGGCACAATTACAATTCATCATAGCGTTATGTTGTTGATATTTGATTTAGATGGTACTTTGCTGAATACCATAGCCGATTTGGGAATGGCTTGCAATCATGCCCTACAAGCATTGGGCTATCCGCCCCACGCTTTGGAAGAATATCCTCACTTGGTTGGGAATGGCGTGAACAAGTTGATAGAACGGGCATTGCCCGCAGAGGTCAAGATTTCCAGCGAGCAGACGCATGACCTTATTCTGCGTATGCGTGCGGAGTTTATTCCTTATTACAACGCGCATAACTTGGACCTCACTCGACCTTACCCCGGTGTTCCCGAGGTGTTGGAATCACTGAAAGCAGCCGGGCACAAGTTGGCAGTGGCGTCCAATAAGTATCAGGAAGCCACAGAAAAGGTGGTGGCGCATTTCTTTCCGAACACCTTTGATGTAGTGTACGGTGAGCGTGAGGGGATAGCGCGGAAACCTGATCCGACGATAGTCCTTAACATCTTTGACGCGCTACACCAATCATCGGAGCAGACCCTGTATGTGGGAGATAGCCTTGTGGATATCGCCACGGCGCGCAATGCCAAAGTACCCGTAGCGGCATGCACATGGGGCTTTTGTAGTCGCGAGGAGTTAGCGGCAGCAGAACCGGACTACCTGCTTGAAAAGGCGGAAGGACTACCAGCAATAGTACAGGAATTGAACAAGAAATAACCTTATATATTATGGAGATACGAGAGTACATTGCGGCACATCGTGCGCGTTTTATGGAGGAATGGGCGAGCCTGCTTCGCATTCCAAGTGTGAGTTGTCAGGAAGAACATCGTGCAGACATGTTACGGTGCGCCGAGCGGTGGCGTGAGTTGCTGCTGGAAGCAGGCGCACAGCATGCGGAGATAATGCCCTCGGAGGGTAATCCGTTTGTGTACGCCGAGTATACGCCTAATCAGCCTACGCAGACCGTCCTCGTCTATTCGCACTATGATGTTATGCCCGTAGAGCCCTTGGAAATATGGCTGAGCGACCCATGGGAGCCGGAGGTACGCGAGGTGGACGGCACGCCCCGTCTCTTCGCCCGCGGTGCAGACGATGATAAGGGGCAGGCGATGATACAGGTGAAGGCGTTTGAGTATCTTGTGAAACACGGACTGATGAACTGCCAAGTCAAGTTCCTCTTTGAGGGAGAAGAGGAGATAGGAAGCCCATCGTTGGAGCATTTTATCACGCAACACAAAGACCTGCTGCGCTGTGATATCATCCTTGTATCCGATACTTCGATGATAGGGAAGGACACGCCTTCCATCACGACGGGTCTGCGCGGGTTGGCATATTGGCAAGTGGAGGTAACGGGTCCCAACCGCGACTTGCACTCGGGGCATTTCGGCGGCGCTGTGAAGAACCCAATCAATGCGCTGTGCGAGATGTTGAGCCAAGTGGTGGATGAGCATGGGCGGATAACAGTTCCTCATTTCTATGACCGCGTGCTGCCCATTCCCTCGGCAGAGCGCGAGATGATAGCGCGCATACCTTTCGATGAGCAACAATATAAGCAAGCCATAGGTGTGGACGCCCTTGCCGGTGAAGAAGGCTACTCCACCCTTGAGCGCAACTCGTGCCGACCGTCGTTCGACATCTGCGGCATATGGGGCGGCTATGAGGGTGAAGGAAGCAAGACCGTACTGCCAAGCAAGGCCTTTGCCAAGATTTCCTGCCGCTTGGTTGCCGACCAAGACCATGAAGAGATATCGCAGCGTATGGTCGAATACCTACAATCCATTGCTCCACAAGGCGTTCGCGTGGAGGTAACGCCCATGCACGGCGGTCAAGGCTATGTGTGTCCGATAGATATCCCTGCTTACCAAGCTGCAGAGAAAGGGTTTGAGATAGGCTTCGGCAAGCGTCCGCTCGCTGCCCGCCGCGGTGGTTCGATACCTATCATCTCGTCCTTTGAGCGAGTGCTGAGTGTGAAGACGATACTGATGGGCTTCGGTCTGGAAAAGAATGCCATCCACTCGCCCAATGAGTCCATGGACTTGGAGGTATGGGAAAACGGAATTGTTGCCGTAGTGGAGTTCTACAAGCACCTTGGTATTTGAGCGAGGGTGGATTCCAAAATAAAAGACCGCTTTTATGCGGTCTTTTATTTTGGCACAGGATTAATGGGATTGGATAATCATCTTGGAGAGGAGGGTGTAGAGTTGTTGTTGGTCCGGGGTTTTGAGGAGGGCGAGGTGGTGGTTCATCACCTGCTCGTCGCGGCGTTTGGCGGGGCCTGTCTGCGCGTCGTGGGGCGAGAGATGGTGGACTTTCTCCGCCGTTTGGTCAATGAGAGGTAGCAAGACTTGGAAAGGAATATGTGTGTCTTTGAGAATGTCTGCCGCAATGGCGTACATTTGGTTGGTGAAGTTGTTGGCAAAGACTCCCGCGACATGTAGGCGTTCTCGGTCGTGCTGCGTGGTCTCATAGACGCGGGGAGTGAGTGTCTGCGCCAAAGTGAAGATGGCGCTTAGGTCGTCAATCTGCTTGCCCTCTACGAAGACGGGGATAGCGGAAAAGTCGTCTATGGGTTTCGCCTTGGTGAAGGTTTGGAAGAAGTACATTACCCCTGCGTGCGGGAAAACGTCTCCCAAGACAGCGAGCGGCATGGTGCCCGATGTGTGGAGGTGGAGGGCGGCGCGAAGATACGGTTTTGTCGGCTTTTGGCTCTCTTCTACAACTCTTTGCACTACTTGAGGCAGTGCTTCGTCGCGGACTGCGTAGATGTAGACATTGGCAGCGGGGAGGCTGTCGAGCCCCTCGCGGGAAGAGACCATCTGCGTGCGCAGCCCCTTGAGGGCAAAGGCGTGGTGGAGGTTGGTTGCCACATTGCCTTGACCAATTAGTACGATGTTCATAATGCGTCAGATTGGGTGTTTTTTAGTTGTCGGAGGATGGTGGCCCGGATGTAGGCGGGGAGTTGGGAGTAGATTTTGCGCTTTCCCGTTTTGGGGTTGATGGGCGCATCCTTATCGGGCTTGGCAAGTTGTGCTTGGAAGCGCTGACGCCACTGTGCGTGTAGGACAGGGTCTGCGATTTGCTGCTTGGTGAGTAGGCATGCTTGGCGGAAGAGTTGCAAGTGTCTGAGTTCTTCGCCTGTGGGCGGGTTCTTTTGTCTATTTCTCGGGTTCGTTACGACATATGCTTCCTGATGGAAAACAATGCCTTCGCGGGTGGTCTTCTGACGGAAAACGATGTCTGCGTTCTTCCCGATTTTACCTTTGAGAGATTGGACAGGATGGTCGAGTTGTGCTTTTGCCATAGTTATAAGTTGTTATTGGTTAGTATAAAGTATCGGTATAGTATGCTGAATCACCTATGAATCACCTATGAATCACCTATGAATCACCTAAGAATCACCTAAGTTTGTCAGGTAATTATCTGCGAGGAAATAGCGTACAAAAAGCATGCCAAAAGGGTGGAATGAAAGGTTCCGAAACGGAAAATAGAGACGAATCTTTGGCAATTTGTTTTTGTGGGCGGTAGTTGGCACGGATTTTGTGGGATAAAGAAATGTATGAAAGACCGTCGAGATTTTATTATAGCAAAAGCAATGGAGTTGTATGCCACAAACGGGTACAACAATGTGTCGATAACCGACCTGCAATTGGCTCTGGATATGGGTCGCGGGACACTGTACTACTACTTCAAGAACCAAGACGAGTTATTCGAGGTGTGCATGGACCGATACTTTATTCAGCCGAAGATGCGTCTGTTTCAGTTGCCTGAGAACGAGGTAACTGTGGAGGACATGATACGGGTGATGTTGGGGTATATCGAGTCGCTGAGAGATGTGCTGCAGACTTGGGATAACAAGAACATCAACACCAGCAATGTGCTGAACCTGATGTTCTCGGCTTACAACCGTTTCCCGTCGTTGTATCGGCGTGCGAGCCGTTTGTACACGACGGAGATGGAGATGTGGAAAAAAGCGATACGCAATAGTATTCGCGCGGGGAAAGTGCGTAGCGACGTGGATGTGGAGACTCTGGCGATGATGTTCACGCACATAAAAGATGCCTATGACGCAGGTCGGCACGGGGTGGCAATGGACTTTGACATCTTCCCAAAGCAGTACAACTATCTGTATGAGTTGATAAAGGCGTAGGTTGTTTAGGATAAAGGATGAAGGATGAAAGACTAAATAGTTTCGACTATCTTTCTGAGTTTGAGAGGCTTGTTGTCTCTCTTTTTTATTCCAAAAGTACTATTTTTAGGGCTATATTGGTTGAAATTGTTATTTTGGTACGATTATTGAATAGTTGTTCAAGATTTTATTTGTACCTTTGCGAGCGGGGATAAGAAATTAAGAATTATGAATTAAGAATTAAGAGGGCGCATGCTCTGGACTTTATTGGAAAATTAGATTTATCATTTAAGATATGGCAACAAAACATTATTTAGCGTATCTGCAAGATACGATTAAGCGTCGGTGGGACGCTCCTGCATTGGCAGATTTGGACAATCCTACCAAGTATTCTTACGGCGAGTTGGCAACACAGATTGCTCGTTTGCACGTTACCTTCGAGGCATTAGGCATCAAGAAGGGCGACAAAGTGGCGTTGTGCGGTCGCAACTGCTCAAACTGGGGCGTTACTTTCCTTGCCATTGAGGCGTATGGGGCAGTGGTAGTGAGCATTCTGCCGGACTTCACGGGCGAAGGTATTCACAACCTTGTGAACCACTCGGAGGCTACGCTATTGTATGTGGGTCCGAACGTACGCAACAAGATTAAGCCCGAAGAGATGCCCGCGCTGAAGGGGGTTGTCTTCATGGACGATTTCTCGCTCTATCACGCTGCTAATGAGGATGTTAAGGTGGCCTACGCAAGTGTAGATTCCTTGTTTGCCAACAAGTATCCGAACGGTGTAACGCGCGAGGATGTGAATTATCCGACGGATAACCTGAAAGAGTTGGCGATTATCAACTATACCTCGGGTACGACGAGTGCTCCGAAGGGCGTTATGCTGACACAAGAGAATATGTCGGGCAACATTGAGTTCGCCTTCGACCAAATCAAGCGTACGGACAACGACAAGGTGGTGTCGATGCTTCCTATCGCCCACGCGTTTGGCTTGGCATTCGAGTTCCTGTATCAGGTATGCTCGGGCTCGAGCACGTACTTCCTGACGAAAGCCCCCACCCCATCGGCACTGATGAAAGCTTTCGCGCAAGTGCACCCGTACATGATTCTGACGGTGCCCCTCGTGATAGAGAAGATTATCAAGAAGAAAGTATTCCCTGTGATTCACAAGCCCGTGATGAAGGTGCTTTGGAACACTCCGATTATTAAGAATGTGATTCGCAAGAAAGTTCACGACAGCCTGATGGCAGCATTCGGCAACGAGTTGCGCTACCTGATTATCGGCGGCGCGGCGCTGAACAAAGAGGTAGAGCAAGTGCTGAAAGACGTAAACCTCTGCTACTGCGTTGGTTATGGCATGACGGAGTGTGGACCGCTGATTTCTTACTCTCCATGGCAGAGTTTCGTATTCCACTCGTGCGGTAGAGAGCTTCCGCAATGCCACATCCGCGTAGATTCGGAAGACCCGCAACATAAGGAAGGCGAGGTGCAGGTGAAGGGCGTGAATGTGATGAAAGGCTACTACAAGAACGAAGAGGCGACGAAAGCGGTGTTCACCGAGGATGGTTGGATGCGCACGGGCGACCTCGGCGTGCTGGATGCAGCAGGTAACCTCTTCCTGCGCGGACGCAGCAAGAACATGATTCTCGGTCCTTCGGGGCAGAACATCTATCCGGAGGAAATAGAGGATAAGTTGAACAACATGCCGGGCGTAGTAGAGTCGGTGGTTGTGGAGCGCGAAGGCAAGTTGGTGGCACTGGTATTCCCCGACAATACGCCGGAGGGACATAAGTTGCTGAACGGCGAGCCGACCTTTGCAAAACTGATGGAAGAGAACCGCAAGCAGTTGAACAAAGAGTTGCCGCAATACAGCCAGATAGCCTACGTGGAACTGGTGGCAAACGAGTTTGAGAAGACTCCGAAGCGTTCGATTAAGCGGTTTATGTATAAGTAGGATTGGGATAAAGGATGAAGGATAAAGGATAAAAGACGAAATCGTAATAGATTCAACTTAGAAACTCATAGACGAAGGTAATATGTCTTTTATCCTTCATCCTTAATCATTTATCTCCAACAGTGCAAGCGGTCTAACAGCGTAAGCGGTCGGACAACGAAGTAGCCTGTTTTTTAAGGTATGACAAAGATTAAAGGTAAGAATGTCCTCATCACCGGCGGTGCATCGGGGATAGGAAAGATTATGGGGCGTATATGCCTCGAGAAAGGTGCTAAGAACCTGATTATCTGGGATGTAAATCCCACGACGATGGCTGCCGCCAAAGAGGAACTGAGCCAACACGGTATGGTAACAACCTATCAAGTGGACGTGATGAACGACGACTTAGTGGTGGAGACCTACAAAGAGGTGCTGAAGAAGTTCGAGCGCGTGGGCGTGCTGATCAACTGCGCGGGTATCGTGCGCGGCAACCAGACCTTCAACAACAACACGATAGCCGATGTGCGGCTGACCTTTGGCGTGAACACGATAGCGCCGATGGTACTTTCGCTGCAAGCGCTGCAACCGATGTTGGACGTGAACGAAGGGCATATCTGCAATATCGCGTCGGAGGCAGGCATGATAAGCAACCCGAAGATGTCGGTGTATGCGGCGAGCAAGTGGGCAGTGATAGGCTGGAGCGACTCGGTGCGTATTGAGTTGCACCAGATGAAAAAGAATGTACATTTCACGACCATTGCACCGTACTATATCAACACGGGTATGTTCAACGGCGTGGAGTCGCCTATCTTCCCGATACTCGACCCTGAGAAGACCAGCCGCAAGATTATCCGTGCGATAGAGAAGAACCAAGACTTCTGCGGTCTGCCGTGGGGATTCCATTTTGTGCGTTTCTTCCAAGGCATCCTGCCGACCTGCGTGTTTGACTGGCTGTTCGGCACGGTATTCGGTATATTTAGGGCGATGGACCATTTTACAGGAAGGGGGAAGTAATTTAGAATTAAGAATTATGAATTAAGAATTAAGAGGGCTCATGCTCTGAAACTTAATTTCTATGCCCTCATAATTCATAATTATCAATGCCCTCATAATTCTTAATTCATAATTCATAATTAGCAAACGATGCAAGAGATTATTCAGCACATTCATGAGGCGCAGCGGGCGTATTTTCACTCCGGTGCGACGCGGGATATGGCTTTCCGCAAGGCGATGCTACGGAAGTTGCGCGATACAATCAAGCAGTACGAGAAGCCGCTGACAGAAGCGCTTTGGACAGACCTGCATAAGTCCTACGAGGAAGCCTATCTGACGGAGATAAGCATTGTGTATGGCGAGATTCGCACACACCTCCGCAAGTGCGAGAAATGGGCGAAGCCCGAGCGCAAATGTTCGCCGGTGGCTATTCTGCCCGGGCGGAGCAAGATCGTGAAAGAGCCGCTGGGCAATGCGCTGATTATCGCGCCGTGGAACTATCCTGTGCAACTCCTACTCAATCCGCTGGTGGGTGCTATCTCGGCGGGGTGTACTGCTATGCTGAAGCCGTCGCCCTACGTGCCGCATGTGTCCGCCGTGCTGGTGGAGATGATAGAAGCGACCTTCCCCGAGGAGTACATTGCTATCGTGGAGGGACACCGCGAGGTGAATCAGATGTTGCTCAACGAGCGTTGGGACATCCTGTTCTTCACCGGCAGCCCCGATTTGGGCAAGATGGTGATGGACTCGGCGGCGAAGCACCTGACGCCCGTGGTGTTGGAATTAGGCGGCAAGAGCCCTTGCATCATCGACCGTTCGGCGAACCTAAAGGTAGCCGCCAAGCGCGTGGCGTGGGGTAAGTTGCTCAACGCGGGACAGACCTGTATTGCGCCGGATTATCTACTGGTGCAAGAGGAAGTGAAAGAGGAATTCCTTAGTTTGCTGGCAAAGGAGTTTGACCACCTGCTGGGCAAGAATCCGCAGGAGCAGAAGCATTTCGTGCGCATCGTGAGCGACAAGGCATTTGCTCGACTGAGCGGTTACCTGCAATACGGCACGATTTACTACGGCGGCAAGATGGACGCAAAAGAGCGTTTCTTCTCCCCCACCCTGCTGACCGATGTGGATGCCGCTTCGCCCGTAATGCAAGAAGAGATATTCGGACCTATCTTCCCTGTGATTCCTTTCGGCGAATTGTCGGAAGCGGCAGAATTTGTCACGAAGAGGGAGAAACCGCTTGCGCTATACTACTTCGGAACGAACGGAGACTATATCTTAAACCATACTTCTGCGGGCGGCACTTGTATCAACGACACGATAATGCACATCGTGAACAACCATATTCCGTTCGGTGGCGTGGGCAACTCGGGTATGTCGTGCTACCATGGCAAAGACTCTTTCCTTGTGTTTAGCCACCGCCGCTCGGTCGTTACTACGCCGACATGGATAGATATGCCGTTCCGATACATGCCGTATAAACTGTTTAAGTTAGTGAAGAACTTATTGTAACACTTCCTTTTTCCTGATTCTTTTATGAGACTGATACATAACCCTTGGACGGGTGTGAGCGGCTACAACTGCTTTGGCTGCTGCCCCACGAATCCTATCGGCGCACAGATGCGCTTCTATGAGGACGGCGACGATATTATCTCTATTTGGAAGCCCACACAGAACCACCAGTCGTGGATAAACACACTGCACGGTGGCGTGCAAGCCGTGTTGCTCGATGAGGTATGCGGATGGGTGATATTCCATAAGTTGCAGACCGCCGGCGTAACAGCGAAGATGGAGACACGCTATCATAAGCCCGTATCTACTTTGCAGAAATACATCAAGTTGCGCGGATACTTGAAAGAGATGCGGCGAAATATCGCGATAGTAGTCGGGGAGATTTGGAGTGAAGACGGCGAACTGCTTTGCGAATGCACCTGCACTTACTTCACTTTCCCGAAGGATAAAGCGAAAGATGAGATGATGTTTCGGGATTCAACAGTGGAAGACGAGGATATCACGTGGGAGGAACTACAACGGAGGCTATAATGCCTCCGTTATTTATACTCCCTCGCGGTGGCAGAGCAAGCGGAAGGGGCAGTATTTGGAGCAGTCCTTTTCTTCCACCATCGGGAACTCGGTTTCGGACTTGATGTCCGACACTTTCTTATGCAGTCGTTCGAGGAACTCGCTACGGATGGCAAGGTAGTTATCCACCGCTACTTTCTCTATCTTCACCGTGCCATCGGTTTGGCTAAGATTCTTTTGGGTGAAATAGAGATGGGGAGTCAACTGCGTGTAGGGAACTTCGTGCAGGGAACCGAGTGTTGTCGACTGCTTGTCATCATCTTTGTGCAGCGCGGCTTCGCTATAGATGAGTGTTTGGAGGACATAGCGCGAGTCAGGGGATTTGAAGAGGTCTTCCCATGTGGTTTCTAATCGTTTAGCGTCGTACGCGCCTGTCTTGTAGTCCACTATACGCACCCTATCGCCCACCTTATCCATGCGGTCGATAGTGCCACCAATCCTCACGCCATCTAATAGGAAGGTGTGCTTTTTCTCCGAAAGGAGGATGGTCAGTCCGTGGGCTTGTGCATCTTGCTTGTCACGGCGCAAGATGTTCTTCACGAACTCAATCATCACGATGTTCTCCATCGGATGTCGGTCGAAATGGTACTCTACTCCATTCTTTTCGTTCACCTCGTTATAGGCTTGCCGGAGTGCCTCTATCAGTAGGGCGTCGTCGTTGGCAGTTTGCTCCAGCCAATCAGGATTCAACGGCGTGTTTAACAGGGGTTTATATAGGTCTTCCATCACTTGGTGGACGATGGTTCCGAGCGTGTTGGAAGCGAAAATCAGGGTGTCGGGCTCTACCTGCCGCAAGTGCTCCACATACTGCCAATAGAACTTGCGGCGGCACTCGATGTAGGTGTTGATGGCAGAAGGGGAAAGGGAAGACCCTCCCCACCCCTCCCCACAAGGGAGGGAGAAAGAAAGGGAGTTATCGGAGTTATCGGAATAGGTATTTTTTGCTTCATTGAGTGAGAGTTTGCGGACGGTGAAGTGGTTGGGATTGACCATCATCTGCATGATGAAGCGGGACATTGTTTTGCGTCCCATGGCAGTCTCGGCTTCGCTGAAGAGCAGCGTAACATGCTTTGCCCGCGCCATGAGCCGGAAGAAGTTGTAGGCATAGACAGTCGCCCCCTCGTCCTTGGTCGGCATGTGGTAGGACTTGCGCAAATAGTAGGGGATAAACGATAGGTCCGCCTGCTGTTGGGGGACTACTCCTTCTTCCACGTTGAGCAGCAGCAAGTTATCGAAGTCGAGCATACGGGTCTCCAGCACACCCATCACCTGAATATCCGTTATCGGCTCGCCGTTGAAAGGCAGGGAGATGCCGCTCAGGAAATGCACCAGCAAGTTACGCAACAGCGGCAGGGAGGTAATAGCCTCTCGCAAGAGCGGATCTTCGGTGAGTTGGCGGAAACGATTGATAGCACAGCGCAACTGATAGACAGACTCGCGCAGGAGGAGCGTATGCCAATTGGTTTTGCGAGTAGAAGGGGTATCCAAATCTCCGAAAGAAGAAGACTTTTCCGCAGGCGGGACGCCTTCGTCCCTATTGGTGTCTGTGGTGCGGCCTGGAGACCGCACCTCCTCTACCGCAGGCGAGACGCCTGCATCCCCAGTATTCGGTTGCCTCTCATCAAGGGTTTGCAGCAGGGAGTCCAAAACGGCTAATACCTCTTCATGGGTGCATGGCTTGGCTTTTTGTTGTTGAGTTTGTTGCTCAAGGGCTTGCAGCACTTGGGCATAGACCTTGGTGTTGGCGAGCGGGAAGCCCTTGGTGATGTTGATAGGTGCGGGCTCTTGGCTCTCGGCTCCTTGTTCTTGGTTCCCTAACGATAGCGCCGGCAGGGCATAGATAACGGGCTCCAGCATCCCTTCGTCGCAAATCACTACTGCCGTTCTCTCGCCTTGTTTGGTGTAGTGCGTTTGCAGCCACGGCGCGACAAACTGCGCCTGCGCATTGCCGGTGGTGGTAGCGACGACCTCTATCTCCTTTGGCTCTTTCCACGGCATAGGCTCAGCAGCGTTTCCCAAATCGCGGATATGCTGCTGTACGAACGCAAATGCCTTGGTGTTGGTTTGGAAGTCTTCTACATAATCCCAATAGAAACGCCCGTTTCGATGGTCTTTGAACCAACGCATTAACTCTTTCTCCACACGGAGCAGATAGTTGAACCCGATGAAGCAATAGGAAGAATTAGCCCCTCCCACAAGACCCTCTAAATCTCCCTTAAAGGGAGACTTTATTTCCCCTCCCTTTATGGGAGGGTTAGGGAGGGTCTTTATGTGTTCTAAGGCGGCTCGCATACGCGCGCCTTCGTAGCCTTTGCCCTCGCTTAACAGTTGCTCATTTAGGCGGAGATAGATGGTGTAGAGGTTGCGCCATAAGGCATCGTACTTCGATTGGATAGACTCTTCGTTATACTCTTTGCTTGCACCTGATTGACGAAGGAGGTCTTTGAGTCGTGTTGCGGTCTCTTCGTCTAATTTTACCTGTTCTAATTCCCGCGCGGCTATGGTATTCTCGAAAAAGGCTTTTACCTCGTTTTGGGGTACTGCTTTGTCAATATTGTTGAAGTCGGAGATGATTTGTCGCCCCCAACCGTAGAACAAATCGAGCGTTATCTGCTCGCCGGTAACCTCCTTGTAGATACGGAACAGTCGGCAGATAATCCTCAGTTCGTCCTCTTGCTGCAAAGGCGAGAGAGCATCGAAGAGTTCGCTCAGCGTGGTGATGGTAGGAAGGAAGACAGGCGCAGGATGTTGCGCTCGCTGGAGTTGCTTTAACTCGTTTTTCAATACCAATCCCGCACGGCGCGATGGGAACACGAGCGTTACATCACGTAGTCCTTCCCACGTGTAGTGGTTCACTATATCTTGGGCTGTTTGTTGTAGGAAACTATTCATAAGATTTTATTGATTATAAGACCGTTTCACTGTCTGACCGCTCACTTCGTTCACTATCCGACCGCTTCGTTGAACGACTGATTTACCTTTCGATACTAAATCAGTCTGACAGCGAACGAAGTGAGCGGTCGTTTGTCGGATAGTCGTAAGACGGTCTTTCAGCGCAAAGCGCGGTCAGACAGCGTATTAACGCGTTCTAAATCTGCTTGTTGTGCGTACCAGAGGTAGCCTTCCACTTCGCGGTAGCCGAGGAGGCGCATGACTTCCATGTATTCCCGCACCTGCCGGTGGTACTTCGGATTGGGAGCGCCGAACTTGTAATCAAGCACGATGGCTTTGTCGCCTTTGAGCATCACGCGGTCGGGTCGCTTCTCCTCGCCGTTCACCATCATCGCCTGCTCTCGTAGCAAGTCCCATGAGCCATTAAACCACTCGCACATCCGCGGGTTCTCCCATGCGCGGTTCAGCAGCGACTCCACCTCGCAGCGTTGCCCCTCCGACTCTATCACGCCGCGCTGCATGTATTGGTCCACCACCGTCTGTTGGTCTTCGCGCGTTTCTATATGCGCCAGTATGTCGTGGCAGAGGGAGCCGATATTGATATGCGCTATCATCTGCTGCGCTTTCTCCTCGCCGAACAAGCCGTAGAGCATGGACTCTTGCGACTGTCGGAAGCGCACTTGGTCGTCGTTGCTCTGCATGGCAGCCGGCAGTTCTTCGGCACAGCGGAAGGAGAACAAGTCCGCTTTCTGCTCCTGCTTGGGACGGTGGATATAGGGCTCTTCGCCTAAGGTGTACTCCACAAAGCAGGGCTGCGTCTCATCCGAATAGTTCTCAAACGCCTCCAGCACCGCCTCTTTGAGCCCGTAGGCATTCATCAGCAGCGTCCCAACATGATGGTCTACTTCGACCTCTGTCTTCTGCACGGGGTAGTCGGTATAGAGATAGAGGTTATCCGCCGCGCGCGTGAGCGCCACATAGAGCAGGTTAAGGTTATCCACCCGCTGCGCCTCTGCCTCCGCGATATATGCCGCCTCGTAGTCCGTGCCTTCCATCGCCTGTTTCCAAGGCACAGGCACTTGCTTGAGCCGCTTCACATTTCCCTGCGGCTGTACGCAAGCCTCGCACCACAGATTCGGATGCTTTGTATTATCCACCACGTCCCAGTTGCAGAAGGGTATGAACAGGGTCTTGCTCTCCAATCCTTTGGAAGAGTGGACAGTCATGATACGCATGGCATTGGTGTCGGGCGCGGAGATGGAGTCGGCGTGCATCATATCCGCCCAATACTGCAAGAAAGCCTGCCGATTAGCCCCCTCGGTAGCGACATAGTTCATCAACTTGTCCATGAAGCAGTTAACATACGCGAGGTCGTCGCCCAAGAACATGCCTTGCTCATCACATAGTAGCAAGCGCACGATGGCTTGCACCTGCTCGTAGAGCGGCAAGTCGTTGGTGGCGGCGAGCCGCTCTTGCAGATTCGTTTTCGCAGGATGATTCTCAGGCAGGTGAAGGTCCACATAGCGGCGCGCGATGTTCTGCGCCGGGTCGGTCGCCAAGAGGGCATTGATAATCATCTGCACGGACTGCGATTGGTCAATATGGAAACTGTCGGCAGAGACGATACGCACTTGCTCGTGCCAATCCACCTGCGTGTTGTAGAAGTCCACCACCTGTTGCGCTATGGCGTTCTTGCGCACGAGAATCATGATGTCCGACGCGCGCTCGCCCTTGTCCAACAGTTGGCGGATGGTGGTAAACATATCCGTCAGTATATCTTGCTGCACCCGCTCTTTCTGCAAGGTCTGTTCGGCAAGGGAGGCCGCCTCTTTTTTCGAGGCTCTGCACTGAGGATACACCCGCAGGCGCACGAAGCCGCCATCGTTCTTGGTGTTGTAGAAATCGGAAAGGTTTTCAGTAGCGTTCTGACCACTGACCACTGACCACTGACCACTGACTACTGACCACTGACCACTACCATACCCTTCATCATACAGCGCTTTTACCCTGCGATTGGCATCGTTGAGTTCACATACGCGCATCATGGTTTGCAGGTTGAACTGCACCACATTTCGCCGCGAGCGGAAGTTCTTCACTAACGGCGCGAAGTCCTTGTTGTAGTAGGCTTGGAAAGGGTCGCTCTCCGTACCAAGTTCCGCCATAATATGCCAGTCTCCGTTGCGCCAGCGGTAGATGCTCTGTTTGATGTCGCCCACGATGAGCAAGGTATGTCCTTCGCCTGCCAACACATCGGCGATCAAGGGGCGGAACACCTGCCATTGGAGCGTGCTGGTATCTTGGAACTCATCTATCATGATGTGCTTGTAGCGGATACCGGCTTTCTCCAAGACGAAGTCCGCGTCGCCCTCTTTGAGCGCATTGCGGAGGGTGTTCGCCGTTTTCGCGAGCAGCATACGGTTCTCGTCTTGCAGACAGGTCTCTATCTCTTGCAGGAGGCTTCTCATCAGCCGCATATCGTTCAGGCCCGAACGGGTGAGCATGCACTCGCGGTATATCTTCCCGCAGCGCGCTGCCTGTTCGTTGATACTCAGCAAGAGCGGGTCGGTGGTCTTCTCCAGTTTATTCTCTGTCAGCCAGCGAAACCAATCTTTGCTCGGAAGCGTTTTTTCGCCGGCGAGTGAGCGCTCGATGCGCGTGATGGCATCTCCAACCTGTTTATCAGGCTTCGCCGATGCCTCGTTGTCATTTTTCGCCTGCGCCACCATGTTCTGCAGGTTCTGCATCTCGGGCAACTGCGCCCATCTGTCTAAACTACGCTTGTAGGCACTTATCGTCTTCTCATCCAACTCCACCTTGCCGTCTGAGACCAACATCTGCACCTGCTCGTTGTAGAGGTCCAGCGCTAAGGTGATGAGCGTCTGCCGTATGTCCCATCGCCCTTCTTGACGCAGTTGCTCCTGCAAATAGTCGCCCATTATCTGCTGCAAAGCGGGACTCATGTCAGTGGTAAGAAGCCTATCTACCGCCTTGGTAATCACTTGCTTGAGGTTCAGTTCCACGCGAAAGCCTGCTGCCTTTCCCAGCATCTTCGCCATGCCGGCGAGCAATGTCTGCAAGAAGGAGTCGATGGTGCTCACCTGCACATTATCATAGTCCAGCAACATCTCGCGAAAGCACTGCTCCGCCCGCGCCTTCAAGGAGGTGCGGTCTCCAGGCCGCACAATAGTTTCGCTTCGATTTCCCTCTTGGTGCGGCAAGGAGACCGCACCTCTACTACTCACTGACCACTGACCACTCAACTCCAATGCTTTCTTCAAAAACGCTTCGTCGCCGGTGCCGGTGGCTATGCCGTAGAGGTAGCCTAAGATACGCTCTTTCATCTCGGCGGTGGCTTTGTTGGTGAAGGTTACCGCAAGGATATTGCGATAACTCTCGCCGCTCAAGAGCAGCCCCACATAGTACGCCGCCAGCGTGAAGGTCTTACCCGTTCCCGCCGACGCACGGCACACATTCATAGGATGATGAAAATCTATTGCCATACAATATCAAATATTAGCCCAACAAGGGGCGTAACTGCTTTGCAATAGCGTCTATGGCACGCTCTAACGCATTTTGAAGAGCCGACATCGATGCCTCTATTCCTTTCCGCGCAAATAGTCCCGAAATGGCGACCAACTACCCACCCTCCTGCTATGCTGATTAATGAACAATTAACAGAGAACCAACCCCGCTGCAAAGGTACAACTTTTTTTTGAAATATGCAAATGAATACTAAATGTTATTGTAACAAATGAAACAAATGAAACAAATGTTACGTGTTTAACATATAATGCCCATGTAATTAACCATTAATTATTCATTGCTAAATTTATATGAATAATTACACGATAATTACATGTTATGGGTTCACGGAAATTATATGTTAGGCTGTAACATGTTTCATTTGTTACATTTGTTACACTGCAATTTAGTAATCTACTACCATAAAGTCCTAATAAAGACCTAAAAAGGGTCAAGGTGGTTCAAAAACGGGGTACTTTTCGCGCAAAGTACCCCCGTTTTTTCGTTAAAAAGTATTAAATTTTGGGGGATATAGGGGTTATTCTAATTATTATATATATATATACATTACTGTCCACTAAAAAAAAAATATTGTTCTTTGATTTATTGAAAGTTAGTTAGTTACGAGAAAAATTTGGAGAAACGGACATGATTTTCTAACTTTA
>JALFGC010000041.1 GCA_022777485.1 Bacteroidales bacterium | reverse complement strand
CTCTCCCCCTCGCGGGGTCCCCGCAAGCAACGCGCAGTGGGGTGCTCTTGTAGGGGGAGCCGGAGGGGGTCCTTATGAACTTACTATCCAATAAAACAGCCCTTATCACGGGCGGAAGTCGCGGCATAGGTCGCGCTATTGTGTTGGCGATGGCAGCCGAAGGAGCAGACGTCGCATTCACTTATCTGCACCGCAAAGACAGTGCGGACGAGGTGGCGCACGAGGTAGAGAACATGGGTCGCCGATGCCTTGCCATCCAGGCAGATGCCTCCGATTATCCCACCACCGATCAGGTGGTCAGCCGCGTACTCGATACCTTCGGGCAGATAGACATCCTCGTCAACAACGCCGGTATCACCCGCGACAGCCTGCTCATGCGTATGGACGAGACACAGTGGGATGCCGTCATCACCGCAAACCTCAAGGCGGCGTTCAACTTCTGCAAACTCGTCTCCACCCACATGATGCGCCGACGCAGCGGCGCTATCATCAACATCTCGTCCGTAGTCGGCTTGTTCGGCAACGCGGGGCAGTGCAACTACGCCGCCTCAAAAGGCGCACTCATCTCCCTCACCAAGTCGCTCTCGAAGGAGATAGGTCCGCGCGGTGTGCGGGTGAACAGTATCGCCCCGGGCTTTATCATGACCGAGATGACGCAGGCGTTGCCCGATGAGGTGCGCGAGCAGTGGATACAAGACATCGCCCTACGCCGAGCAGGACAACCCGAGGATGTAGCCAATGTGGCAGTCTTCCTCGCCTCCGACAAAGCCGCCTACATCACCGGCGAAGTTATCAACGTCAGCGGAAATATAAAAAGTTAAACCGCGCCTCGCGCGGAAAGACCGTCTTACGACTGTCAGACCGCGCTACACGCTGAAAGACCGCTAACGCTGAATGACCGTGCTACGCACTGTCAGACTGATAATCAGTCTGACAGCGAAGCGGTCAGACAGTGAAACGGTCAGACAGTGAAACGGTCGGACAGCGCGAAGCGCGGTCTATAAATCCAATAGCAACATGTACAATCTCTTAAAAGGTAAGCGAGGCATTATCACGGGGGCACTGAATGATATGTCTATCGCATGGAAAGTGGCGCAACGAGCCGCCGAAGAATGTGCCGAGTTAGTATTGACCAACACACCCGTATCCATCCGTTTGGGTACGCTCAACCAGTTAGCAGAGCAGACGGGCAGCCTTGTCATCCCTGCCGATGCCACCTCCGTGGAAGACTTGGAGGCGCTCGTCGATGGGGCAATGGCGCATTTCGGTGGGCAGTTCGACTTCGTGCTCCACTCCATCGGCATGTCGCCCAACATCCGCAAAGGTATCCCCTACACCGACCTCAACTACGAGTTCTTCCGCAAGACGGTGGACATCTCCGCCATGTCGCTGCATAAGTTGCTCCAGACACTCTACAAGAAAGACGCTCTCCGCCGCGGAGGCTCCGTCGTCGCACTCACCTATATCGCCGGCGACCGCGCTATGGCAGGCTACGGCGACATGGCAGACGCCAAAGCGATGTTGCAGTCTATCACCCGCAACTTCGGGCTCATCATGGGGCGCGAGAAAGGCGTACGCGTAAACACCGTCAGCCAATCCCCTACACTCACCACCGCCGGACAAGGTATAGCAGGCATGAACAGGATGATTGACTATGTCGATAAGGTCTCGCCCATCGGAAACGCTACGGCAGACGACTGCGCCGACTACATCCTCACCCTCTTCTCTGACCTCACCCGCAAGGTAACCATGCAAAACCTATACCACGACGGAGGCTTCTCAAGTATACTACCGAGCCCGATGGAATAATGACCGCTCGCTAAAGGATGAAAGATAAAGGATAAAAGACTAAATAGAATCAACTCTGAAACACAACAGACGAAGGTAATACGTCTTTCATCCTTTATCCTTAATCCTCAACAGACGAAAGTAATAAGTCCTTCATCTTTCATCCTTCATCCTTCATCCAAACAAAATCCTTTATCCAATCATGCAATACTCCGTAGCCCATTTTCAGACCTCTTTTGCCGAGCAATGGCAAGCAGATATCTTCGCACAAGCCCTCTGCGACATTGGTTTCGATACCATAGACGGCAGCGATGCCTACATCCCCACTGCCCATTTAGACATCCCCGCCTTGCAGGCGTTGGTCGCGCAGACCGAGGGTGTGTCGTTGCTGTCGGTGGAGGAATGCCCCGACGAGAATTGGAATGCCGTTTGGGAGAGCGAACACGCCGCCGAGCAACTGCCCATGGACGTGGTTATCATCCCGCATTGTGCGTTCGGCGCAGGCCACCACGAGACCACCGGCATGATGATTGATGCCCTCATGGAGCGCGACCTTTCGGGCTGCCGCGTGCTGGACAACGGCTGCGGCACGGGCGTCCTCGGTATCTTCGCCGCCAAGCGAGGCGCAGACTCCGTCCTCGCCATCGACATCGACGACAAGAGCGTAGAGAACACCCGCGAGAACGCTGCCCGCAACGGCGTGGAGATAGAAACAAAGCAAGGCACCCTCGAAACCCTCACCGATGACTGGGGACGCCCCGACAGTGTCGCGGGCGAAAATAGTCAATTTGTAAATTGTCAAATTGTCCAATACACCCCTCCCTTCGACCTCATCCTCTCGAATATCCACCGCAACATCCTCCTCAGCCAACTCCCTCTCTACGCCCGCCTAACCAAAGAGGTCTGGCTCAGCGGCTTCTACGAAGACGACGCCCCCGCCCTCATAGCCGCCGCAGAAGAGGTCGGTTTCCGCGTGGCGAAGCTAAGCACCCGCAACAACTGGTGCATGCTGCAATTGGTCTTTTTGGTCGAAAAATAGCATTTTATAGGAAAAATATACCTTTTTATTTGCATATTCGGATTATTTATCGTACCTTTGCAAACGTAAATCGGATGAGAGACCATCTTGGGTTGTAGATAGTGAAGTGGATAGCGGCAGGTGATTTGTGCGGAGGAAGATAGTCTGTTGTCCTAAAAATAAAGTACTAATGGGAAAAAGAAAACCGTATGTTGATGCCCAAGGCAACAAGTTGCCTTATCCGTGGTTAATCAACTTTGCACTTTGGTTGGTGGGAGGAAGTCAGCGAGTTCGTTTGAACTTTTGGAGTAAGCACCCAAAGCATGCAGCAGAGAAAACGTTGCGCGACATTCTAAGTATATCACGCGACACAGTGTATGGTAAGGAACATCATTTTGATGATATCCTGAAAGCGACCAACGCAGAGGACTTGTTCCGGTTGTACAGGGAGTATGTACCTGTGAACGACAGTTTCGAGAATCTGCGTCCGTATGTGGAGCGGCATAAGCACGGCGAGGAGAACGTGTTGTTCCCCGGCAAGCCGGATATGTATGCCACCACGAGCGGAACGACCGCAGAGCCCAAGTGGGTACCAATGACGCACAAGTACATCAAAGATGTGTACGGCAAGATGACGCATGTGTGGATTTGGAATTTCATCACCCACCGCAGCCGTATCTTCGGTGGGCATATTCTTCAGACAGTAGGTAAAGAGTGTGAGGGCTACGCGCCTGATGGGACCTTATTCGGCTCCGTCAGCGGTGTGTTGGTGCGCGATGTGCCTGCCATCATCAAGAAGCACTATACGCAACCGCCGAGCGTGGTGTCGATAGCCGACTACAACGCGCGCAACTACACGCTGGTGCGGTTGGCGTTGCAGTGGCGCGATGTAACCCTATGGGCAACTGCCAATCCCTCTACCATACTGGAGTTGCTGCGCGTGGTGGACGAGCATGCCGACCTGCTGATAGACGATATTGAGCATGGTACGCTGACCAACGACTTCGATGTGTCGCCCTATATCCGCGAGGAGCTGGAGGCGTATATGTCGCCCAAGCCCGAGCGCGCGGCAGAGTTGCGCAAGATACTCGCAGAGAAGGGGCGGCTTGACCCGAGAGATTTCTGGCCGCAGTTGCAGTACATGAGCACATGGAAATGCGGCAACACCAAGATCTACATGGAGAAATACATGGACCGCTTTGATTGGGAGCAGACTTTCTACCAAGAGTTGGGCTATATCGCCACGGAGTGCCGTTTCGGCTTCTCGCTAGATGATAGCAACGAGTCGGTGATGTTCCCCCACTTTCACTACTACGAGTTCGTGGAGGAGAGCGAGTTGGACAGCCCGAACAAGCACTTCCTGCAACTCTATGAGTTGGAGCAGGGTAAGCGCTATTGCGCCTATGTAACAACCTACTCGGGTATTTTCCGCTACAACATGAACGACCTCATCGAGGTGGGCGGCAAGTTCTACAACACGCCGACCATCCACATGGTGTCAAAAATCAATGGTATCGTCTCCATGACAGGCGAGAAACTCTACGAACCGCAGTTCATTGAGGCGGTGCACGAGGCGGAGAAAGAGACCGACATCAAGACCAAGTTCTTCGTAGGCTTTGCCGACATCAAGGAAAGCCGCTACCATTTCTATTTTGAGTTCGCAGACGAGGGGATAGACCAGAAAGAGGCGGACAACTTCGGCAAGGTGGTGGACAAGAAACTGCAAGCGATAAACATTGAGTACGAGTCGAAGCGGCAATCCTTCCGCCTGCATGACCCGCAGACGCATATCTTGCTCAGCAACGCCTACGCGCGCTTCAAAACCGCCTGCCTGAAAGACGGACTGCGCGACGGACAGTTCAAATTCAACCTGCTCATGCAAGATGAAAAGCGGCAGAAGAAATTCAGCTTGATAGAGCGCTTGGCAGAGGGCTACAACAATTGGACCGACCGCATCATGGAGCAAGCCAACGAGATGGACGACCGTATGCGCGAGCGTCAGAAAGCGCGCGACCAACGCCGCAAAGAACGCGAGATAAAACGGGAGGCAAGAAAAGCGAAGAAGAAATGACCCTCCCCTGCCCTCCCTACAAAGGGAGGGAGTAAGACCCCCTCCAACTCCCCCTACGAGAGCACCCCACTGCGCGTTGCTTGTGGGGACCCCGCGAGGGGGAGAGTAAGAAAAATACTATTGTCTATTAGGATAAAGTATGAAAGATAAAAGACGAAATAGTGTCGCCAACGAACACCCCCGCCCCGCTTCGTTTATCCCGACCTGTCGGGACGGGGAGGGGGCATGGGGCGGGGCTACCTTAGAGACAAAGGTAATCAGTCCTTTATCTTTTATCCTTCATCCTTCATCCACCGTAAAGGCTGTGGTGCTGGACTTGGACGGCACGCTGTATGACAAGCGCGGAATCGTGCGGAGGATGGTATTAGGGCAGTTAGGCTCGCTGTCGGTGCTGGCTGCGGAGCAGCGGAGCAAGAAAGTCCTGCGAGGGCATTACTTCGGCACGGAGGAGGCATTCTACGATCACTTCTTCGAGGCTATGTCGCGCGGACATTTGTACAGTGCTAAGGTGGCACGATGGTGGTACTTCCATATCTACATGCCACTCATGGTGCTTGTGTTGCGCCTTTGTCATACGCCGCGAGCGTGGGTGAAGCCGCTGATAGAGGAATGCCACCACCGAGGTATCTACCTCGCCGTCTATTCCGACTACGGCTGCGTGCATGAGAAACTGCGCGCTTTGGGACTCGATACCAACGACTTCTGCTACCTTGTCTCCGCGCCCGAATTAGGCGGGCTGAAGCCTGCGAAGCAATGCGCGGAAAAGGTGCTCAAAACCTTGGGCATAGCGCCCGAAGAGACGCTCTTCATCGGCGACCGCGATGACACCGATGGAGAGACCGCCCGCGCCGTAGGGGCACAGTTTGTCTTGATAAAGGATTAAGGATGAAGGATAAAAGACTAAATAGTTTCGACTCTGAAAACGCATAGACGAAAGTAATAAGTCTTTCATCCCTCATCCTTTATCTTTAATCCTCATAGACGACAGTAATAAGTCTTTCATCCTTTATCCTTTATCTTTAATCCAATAACAAAAACTTATGGACAACGCAAGATACAACGACATGAAAGTGCAGGCGGGGACATATATCCCCGAGGTGGGGATTGACTATCCCACGGACGATCCCTATGCACGGCTATACCGCCCCGTGTATGACCGCAATGTAGTGGTGGATGAGCACTACCCCTATGTGGATGACTCGCTCAAAGCACGCTTCCTACGCTGCTCTATGTGGCTATTGTTGTTGCGAATAGGGCTGAACATCGTGCTGCATGTGAAGATGGGACTGCGCTTCAAAGGGCGCGAGAACCTGCGGAAATACAAGAAGGAACTTGCCGGCGGCGCTATCACTATCGCCAACCACTGCTTCCGTTTAGACTGCCCCTGCGTGCTGTTGGCTTGCGGGACGAAGCACACCGTGAAGATACCGATGTTCGCACCGAACTTCTCCACGAAAGACAATTTCTTCCTGCGCGTGGTGGGCGGCATACCCATCCCCGAGGCGGACAAAGGTATCGCGGCTATCAAGAAGTTCAACGAGGCGTTCGATGAGTTTCACCGCCGCGGCTACTGGTTCCATATCTTCCCCGAGGCAGCGCGTTGGGACTTCTACAAGCCGCTACGTCCCTTCCAAAAAGGGGCTTTCACCATGGCGTACAAGTACGACATGCCGCTGATGCCTTGCGTCATCACCTATCGCGAGCGCACGGGTATCTATCGGCTCTTTGCGAAGAAAGAGATACCGTTGCTGCAGGTGGAGATAGGCGAGCCTATCTTCCCCGACAAGACGCAAGCGCGGGGGCAGGAGGTTGAGCGCCTGCGCACCGAGGCACACTTGCGCATGGAGCGCATGGCAGGCATCACCAGCAACCCATGGCCCGTTAGTTCGGGCAACGCGTGAGCCCGCCCATTCCCATGCATTGCGAACAGTGCGATTTTAGGATGAACAACTCTTCCACCACTTATCTATTTTTCATAAAATGGTGTTTAGAGATATAAAAAATGCAGATTTATTTGGTAGTTTGCCGTTTTTTTCGTAACTTTGCCGCAATTTTTGGGTGTTATCTTTCCTTGTGGTGAGATGTTGCGCCCGCAAAAAACACTACTGCATGGATAAAATTTACTCGATTGATTTCTTCAACGACCTGCTGTTTATCATGTTTATCATCGGTTTGGTCGTGTTCGTTACCCTTTATTTTGTGGATGCCGGCTACGGTAAGATGCGCACGGAGAAGTGGGGTCCTGCTATCAACAACAAGATAGGCTGGTTCTTGATGGAGGCGCCTGTGTTCCTCGTGGTACTGTACCTATACTCGACCTCCGTGGGCGAGTTCGGCGGGATTACCACGAAAGCGCCTTACTGGGTGTTCTTCCTATTGTTCGAATTGCACTATTTCCAACGGTCGTTCGTGTTTCCCTTCCTACTGAAAGGCAACAGCAAGATGCCCGTGGTTATTATGGCACTATCGGTACTTTGGAATTTGATTAACGGCTATATCCAAGGCTTCTGGTTGTTTCACCTCGCGCCGCAATATTGCCCCGAGTTGTACACGACGGCATGGCTGACTGACCCGCGGTTTATCATCGGTACAATCATCTTCTTGACGGGTATGGTGATTAACCTGCATTCGGACTACGTGGTGCGACACTTGCGCAAGCCCGGCGACACGAACCACTACCTGCCCAAGAAAGGCATGTACAAGTATGTTACAAGCGCGAACTACTTGGGTGAAATCACCGAGTGGTTAGGCTTCGCGTTGCTCACTTGGTCGTTCGCGGGACTGCTATTCTTCTGGTTCTCTTGCTGCAACCTCGTGCCGCGCGCCAACTCTATTTACCACAAGTACGAGGAGGAGTTTCCCGATGAGTTCGACAGGAAGAAACTGAAACGAATCATACCGTTTATTTATTAAGACCGTCTTACGACTGTCAGACCGCTGACGCTGAAAGACAAAAGAACGCTCACTTCGTTCGCTGTCAGACTGATATACAGATACAAAATCAGTCGGACAAAGAAGTGGTCGGACAGCAAAGCGGTCAGACAACGAAGTGGTCGGACAACGAAGTGGTCAAATATACTCAACTATGGAATCGAAATTATTTACCCCCTTTCAATTAGGACCTATCACGCTGCGGAATCGGTTTATCCGTTCGGCAGCGTTTGAGAACATGTGCCATAACAACACGCCCTCGCAGGAGTTGCAAGACTACCATGTGAGCGTGGCGCGCGGCGGCGTGGGCATGACCACTGTGGCATACTGCGCCGTTGACCTGAGCGGCGTGAGTTTTGACGGACAACTGTATGTGCGCGAAGAGGCGTTGCCGGGCTTGAAGAGACTGACTAATGCTATTCATGCCGAGGGCGCAAAAGCAAGTATCCAATTGGGACACTGCGGCAACATGACGCATTTCTACTCCTGCCATTGCATGCCCGTGAGCGCGAGCAACGGCTTTAACCTCTATTCACCCACTATCCACCGCCGCCTGCGTGTGGACGAGATAAAGACGCTGGTGAAGAAGTTCGGCGAGGCGGTGGACTTCTGCCGCGAGGCGGGCTTCGACTGTGTGGAGATACATGCGGGGCATGCGTACCTTATTTCGCAGTTCATCAGCCGCCGCACCAACCGCCGCCATGATGCGTATGGAGGCAGTTTTGAGAACCGCGTGCGCTTCCTCAACGAGGTGCTGGACGAGGTGATGCTGCATGCGAAAGACGACATGGCCGTAGTGGTGAAGACCAATATGTGGGACGATTGCTGGCGCGGCACGGACATAGAGGAAGGGCTGCGCGTAGCACGCGAGATACTGAGGCACAAGCCCCACGGTATCGTGCTCTCGGGCGGTACGGTGAGCCGCTCGCCGATGACCATCTTAGGCGGCGCCATGCCCTACAAGACCTTGGCGCACTACATGTCGATGAAGTCGTTCTGGTGGCTCAAGGCTGCGCTTAACTTCCCCGGGGTGGCCCCCGTGATGATGCCTACCGTGCCTTTTAAGGAACTCTATTTTATGGACAAAGCCAAACGCTTCCAACAGGAGTTGAAGGACGAGTTGGGCGATACGCAACTGATATATGTGGGTGGCGTACAGTCGGGCGATAACTGCCAAACGATTATGGATGAGGGCTTTGAACTGTTCCAATTGGCGCATGTGCTGATTAAAGACCCCGACTTCGTGAAACACGTGCAGGCAAATCTGCACTACCATGCCGGTTGCGGGCGGTCGAACTACTGCGTAGGGCGCATGTACACCAAGGACATGAAGTGCCACGAGTGCGTAGAGCGCGACGGCGAACAGATACCCGCTCGCCTGAAGAAAGAGATTGCCAAACTGGAGGCGAAAGCCAAGAAGTCTATCGGATAAAGGATAAAGGATGAAGGATAAAAGACTAAATAGTCTCAACTCTGAAAACTCAAAGAAACTACAATGTCCTTCATTCTGTTTCCTTCACCTTTCAGCAAAAGCAAGTCTTTTATCCTCATAGACGAAACTAACAAATCTTTAGTCCTTAATCCTTTATCCTTCATCTAAAAAAAACGTGCTTTCCTTAGTAACAGGTGCGAGCAGTGGCATTGGTCTGCAGTATGCCACGCAGTTGGCTCGCGATTATCATAGCGATATTCTCTTAGTCAGCAACCAGCAAGCCGAATTGCAGCAAGTGGCAGAGCAACTGCACAATGATTTCGGCGTGCAGACCATTCCCCACTATGCCGACCTCAGCCTGCCCACCGCGGCGGAAGATTTGTTCGACTATTGCAAGCAGAACAGCCTGCAAGTGGATGTGCTTATCAACAATGCGGGGGTGTTCTTCTTCAATCCTTACTGCGAGACGAGTATGAAACGCATTGACCTCATGCTGCAACTGCATGTGGTTACGGTTGCCAAACTCTGTCGTCTCTTTGGCGAGGACATGGCAAGCCGCACGGAGAACATCTCGGGCTGCAAACACAAGGGCTATATCCTGAACATGTCCTCTATGTCCGCATGGATGGCGATGCCCGGCATACAGACCTACAACGCAACGAAGGCGTTTATCTACAACTTCTCCAAGTCGCTTTGGTACGAACTAAAGCCCAAAGGTGTGGGTATTACCGTGATGACCCCCGGGGCGGTGGACACCGCGCTCTTCGGGCTCTCGCCCTACTGGCGTCGCGTCGCAGTGAACCTGACGGTGTCTATCCCGCCGCAGAAATTAGTGAAGCGGGCGCTGAAGAAGATGTTCACCGGCAAGAAAGCTGACATGCCGGGCGTGATAAATCACCTCGTTACCCCGCTCTTGAAGCATACGCCCGACTGGCTCGTTTTCCTCGCCATCAAGTACATCGGGCAATTCCAAAAATAAATAGTACGATTGTTAAGAAATCCTCGCCGCTATCCCGCTGCGAGGATTTCGTGTGTCTCCCGCGGGTCGACCGCGGGTCGATAGTGTGTCGATAGCGGGTCGATAGCAACTCCCTGCCACCCCGAAAATGTACTTTTGTTAAGATTCAGGTAGCCGCTCCCAATGAAGCGATGAACCAACGAGGTGTACACCATCTTGGGTGAGACGATTCAATAAGCAGATTCTTCTGCGTACCGACGACGAGGCTGTCTAACGAGATGAGTTAGGCAGCCTCGTTGGTTTGTGGAGGCGGATGATGGGTGGGTGAGGGGCGGGTGAAAGGCGGCTGAGGGGCGGGTGAAAGGTGGCTGAGGGGCGGGTGAAAGGTGGCTCGAACCATCGTTAATCATTAACTAATCACTAACTAATCACTAACTAATCACTAACTAATCATTAACTAATCATTAACTAATCACTAACTAATCATTAACTAACGACTGCACGATACTATTTGCGGTGAGGATTGTCTTGTGCTTTCCTTTCAACACATTGTACAGGCTTACATGAAACAGGGCAGTTTTTTACAAAGTTCATCGTGTAGGGCTTGCTCATTTGAATTATTTTTCGTACCTTTGCAGGCGAATTGGTCAATCGTAAATAGGAACTACTTATGTTGTATATTCCTGCTCCTGAAGGCAAGCGCCTTGTTTGGTATTTATCGATGGAAGAGTATCTGGCGCACCATGCGACAGAGGATGTTTTCTTCTCTTGGGTGGTGGCTCCGACCGTGATTTTCGGGCGGCACCAAGTGATGGAGGCAGAGGTGAACATGCCCTACTGCCAAGCGCATGGCGTGCAGATGTATCGTCGCAAGAGCGGCGGCGGTTGCGTCTATTCTGACGCGGGCAACCTGATGCTCTCGTACATCACGCCGAACACGCACTCGGAGCAGGTTTTTCAATGGTATTTAGACACGGTGGCAGACGCACTGAAAGCGATGGGCTTTCCCGCCGCCAAGACGGAGCACAACGATGTGCTGATTGGCGACAAGAAGGTGTCAGGCAACGCGTGCTACGCGCTACCGACAGGCACGATTGTGCACGGGACGATGCTGTACAATGTGGATTTTGCCGCGCTGCAAGAGGCTATCACACCGTCGCATGAGAAACTGGCGAAACACGGCGTGCAGTCAGTACGCCAACGGGTGGTGAACCTAAAGGAATTGGACAATTTGACAATTGACAACTTGACAATTAACCATGCGGGTGAGGACAACTTGACAATTAACCCTGCGGGTGAAGGGCGACCTGCACTGCGGGATATCCACGCGTTGGCGGACTACTTCGCAGCGCGTCTATGCGACCGCACGCGGGAACTGACGGAAGAGGAAATACAAGGGATTGACTTGTTGGAACAAACCTACCTTGACCCCGACTTTATCAAAGGCTGAGCCTCGCGAGGAGATGAATATCGGTGCGAGTCTGTGCTATCCGGCGCAGGCTCGCCGTGTTTTTGGAGTAGATGGTCTCGCTGGCGCGGAGGTAGAAAGTGAGCATGGAGGCGGCTTGCCATCGGAGGTTGAGATAGAGTCGCACGCCCTGTCCATAGACGAAGGGCGAAGAGTAGGCGTAGAGCACATCCTGCTCGTAGGAGTAGATTCGGTTGGCGTAGGCACGCGCGTCGAAGAGTTGGACGCGTCCGCCGATAGAGACGGGGGCTTGGCGGAAGGCGTAGTTGATATCCTGCAAAATGGAAGCACCCCATGTGAGGGTGCCGGTGGTATCGGTGGCGAGGTTGCAGTCCGCCTGTGTCTGCAAGTCCCATCCGCCGCTTGTCCATGTGTAGCGGAGCCGCCCGCTATACAAGCCCCTGCGCCC
Source organism: Bacteroidales bacterium (assembly GCA_022777485.1). Lineage (GTDB taxonomy): Bacteria > Bacteroidota > Bacteroidia > Bacteroidales > Paludibacteraceae > Colicola. The sequence continues at coordinate 4,347 of JALFGC010000041.1, read as the reverse complement.
TTTCTCGCGGGCGCGAAGGCGCAGGGTGAGTTGGTGGGCAGGCGCGGGCATGTAGGTGGCTTCTCCCATCGCCTCATAGCCCCACGAGGGGGCGAAAGGAATGCCGTACTTCACGCCCGAGAAGCGGAAGACATCAGCATAGAAGGCCAAGTGCCAACGGCGTAAGCGACTAATATCCAGTCCGATATAACCTCCCTGCTCGTCGTTGAGGCGACTGGTCTCGCTGAACGCGTAGCCAAGGGTGTTGTCGAAGAAAGGGGAATAGTAGCGGTAGAGCGCGATGAGTCCGATACCGTTGACGGGGGTCATGCGGCAGCCGAGTTCGAGTCCAACGCCCCAGCGGCTGTTTTGCGCCGTGGCGAGTTCACCGAAGAGGTCGTATCTGCCGAAATTGTAGCGGGCATTAATGCCCAAGACGGCTTGGCGTATACCTCTGAAATAGTGTGCATTATAGCCCGTATTTCGGAAGAGGCGGAGGGTGTCAGAGTAGATGTTCTCCGCGAGGGTGATGCCCATTTTGAACTGCTTGTGGCGGAGGGTGAAGTTGCCGCCCACGACATGCCGCCATGTACTATCGTTGGCACGCTGCATGCTGTAGAGCGCGGAGAGGTCAAAGCGCGTCTGCCCTTTTCGCCATTGAATGGTGGCACCCAGTCCGTGCAAGCCCCCGTCGTCGGTACTGCTGTAGCGTCGGAGTCCCTCTGAGGCATTGCCCGCGGTCATCACGTATGCAGAACGTCCCATGTGAAAGGGCTGTGCGAAGACCAATCCCTGCCCGAAGGCGGCTTGGAAATTGCCGGCAACGAGTGTGCGGAGATGTCCGATATCTTTCAGTTGGAGGTACGCGCCGTAGGTCATGTCGGCAGCATTCCCGCCCGCGGGGCGGCGCAAGGTGGCGCCAAACTGCACCTGCTGATGGTAGCGGAAACGGTAACGCGCCTGCACAAACATGGGATCGGTGGTCGTGCTTTCGGGATTGAGCGGCTGCGCGTCCTCAAGGTTACGCGCATCCACGCGCAACACTACTTCGTGTTTGGCATTGCGGAAGACCTCGCGGAGGTTCAGACTATCCTTCTCCGCCAGGGGGCAGACCGTGGCGAAGGCGCATAGGTTGCGGATGTCGTAGGTAGCCAAGCAAGGAATCAACTGAAGTTCAGTTAATTCCTGCATAGGGTGTTCGTACACATAGAGAAGGATTGCATCTATCTGCTGGTCGCTGAGAAAGCGCAGTTGCTGCAAGTCGGCAGCGGTGGCACGGTTGAGGTCGATGGGGTTGGAGGCTATCTCTTGGAGGTCGGTCTGCACCTCCTCCCAGTCCGCCTCGCCGTCCTCCGCAAGTTGGGTAAAGATATCGTTAATGATACGCTGCAACGGCACCTGCTCCGCGCGACAGACGCTTGCCCAAAGCATGAGCAGGAGGCATATAGTGCGGGCAGCGTGTCTCATAGCATCAGTCGCAGAGCGAGAAGAGGTCAACACGGGGGTTGACAAGCATCACGGGCACAAGGGAACGTTGGATGGCTTTGCGTTCGGGCGGTCCGAAGAGGAGGTCATCCAATCCGTACTCGCGGCTGGCGGTCAGGATGAGCAGGTCGTGTTGGAAATCGCGCTGACGCTCGCTCGCCTCGCGTGTGATGCCGAAACTGTCTTTCTTCGCCTCTTGCACCTCATAGGAGATAGCGATGCCCGTTCGCTCGGATATGCCGCGGATATGCGTCAGGATCTTGTGCACGTTCTGCTGCGCTTTGGAGCCGTAGTCGTGGGCTTTGAGGAGGATGATGTGCGCACCCGTCTTGCGCGCAAGGTAGGTGCAAATCTCTGCCTTATAGACCTCTTCCTCCAACATCGAGACGGGGACGAGCAGGCGGCGCAATGGCTTGATATTCATCGTGTTCGTTATAAACACATACGGCCGCCGCTCTTCGCGGCAGTCGTTTAAGTGCTGCTGAATGGTGCGACTCTGGTTCGCACATTCTACCAATCGGATATCTGGATTATCGGTCAGGATGGGATTCATCTTTTCGGTTATTTGATAGCCCGCGCGTTCAGTTGCTTATGGTATTGGTTGGCAGCATTGGCGTGCGTACCGTAGGTAGCGGAGAAGATGTGCGTGCCGGAGAAATCGGGGTTGGCGCACATATAGAGGTAGTTGGTCTTGGGCGCATTCAGCACAAAATCAATGGTCTCGCCGTTCGGGCAGCGGATAGGTCCCGGGGGCAACCCGCGGTATTTGTACGTATTGTAAGGCGAGTCAATCTCCAGATGTCGCTTGAGCACGCGGCGCATCTTGAGGTCGCCGGTGGCGTAGATAACCGTGGGACACGCCTGCAAGAGCATACCTTTGCGTAGGCGGTTGAGGTAGAGGCTGGCGATGATGGGCATCTCCTCTTTGTTGTGGGTCTCGCCCTCTACGATGGAGGCAAGGATGGCGACCTCGGTCGGGGTGAGTCCGATAGAGTCGGCTTTGTGGCGACGCTCGTCTGTCCAGAACTTATTGTACTCGCGCGCCATGCGGCGGAAGAGGTCATCTGGCGTGATGGTCCAATAGACCTCGTAGGTGTTGGGCAGGAAAAGGCAGAGCGAGGTCTCTTTGTTGAGCCCGAATTGCGCCATATATCGGTCGTCTTCCAGCCGCGAGATGATGTCTGTGCTGTCCATCATAAGGCTCTTCGCAAGTTTGCCCGCCAACTGCTCCCGCGTGCGGATATAGTGGTTAAATGTCAGATTGATAGGCGTTTCCTCGCCGTACATCAGGCGGTGGATGAAGTACTTATCACCCATCTCCGCGGGGAAGCGGTAGTAGCCGGGCTCAGGATGGGTGAAGCCCATGCGACGACTATGGAGGTCGAAGTTAAATAACGAAGCGATGGTATAATCCTCTTGCACGAGGCTGAGTACGGAGTCGGTGGTCGCCTCGGGGTAGATATGATAGCCGTGCTTCTCGCCATCTTTGGCGCGGAAGTTGCTGACATTCAGTCGATAGTGCTGCTCAAAGCAGATAGTTGCCACGATAGCAACCAAGAAAACGGCAATGCCGATGATTATGCGTTTGGTTTGTCTTGTCATAGGGAAATAGGTTTAGAAAGGTAGGTTTATAGGTTTGCATTGTAGTAGGCGGGGTTGCCGGTAACCTCCTCGCCTACAAAATTAGGCTTTCGGAAAGGGGTGTCCGCAGCGGGGAGTTCCAACTCAGCGATGCGTAACCCTTCGTGGCAACCGTGGAAGACATCCACTTCCCATTTTAGGTCTGCCTCGTCGGCAGGCACAATGTAGCGGGTCTTGCTAATCACACCGGGTAGGCACAAAGCAAGCAGTTGCCGTGCATCCTGCACGTCAATCTCTTTCTCCCACTCAAAGCGCTCGAGGGTCTGACTGTTCTCGGTGGATTTAATAGTTAGGAACGCGCGTGTGTCGCGTATGCGCACGCGAATCGTACGCGCAGGCTCTTTGGACAAATAGCCTTGTTCAATCTCATACTGACGGGTTGCTCGGGAAACGAATGAATCGCTTACCACAAGAAACTTACGTTCAATCTCGGTATTCTTCATCAAAACAACATTTCTGAAAGGGGACTGTGGGGAAGTCGTGTCCGCTGATTTAATTCTCACAATTGTACGCGAACCGCCTTTCAATTATACTTCTATTTAGGAGGGCTAATTTCGTCGGATGACATCCTTTTTTTGCGGGAATCTTGCCCTCAATAACTAATCTTCTTTCGAAATCGGGTGCAAAATTACGCTTTTTTTCTGATTTACGCAAAAAAAACTCGGAAAAATTTGTGTATATCAGAAAAAAGTTGTAATTTTGCAACCGCATTTGGCAAAAACAGTATGTTTTCTGCTCAAAAGCCCTAACAAGTAGAAGTCTAACAGCGAAGCGATCTAACTTCTACAAGGAGAGATGGGTGAGTGGCTTAAACCAACAGTTTGCTAAACTGTCGTACGGGTAACCGTACCGGGGGTTCGAATCCCCCTTTCTCCGCAAAACGCTGCAATCAACTGATTTGCAGCGTTTTTTTGGGTTTATGGGTCAAAATGCAGGCTACGATGTGTCTCAAGTCCGATAAATACAGGCATGAGAGACAGTTGAAAGTTTTCAGAACCAAAATAGACGTCAAAAATCGCTCTATGGGTCACTTTGCAGGCTGAAAACTTGCCTAATCCCAGTATTTATCGTATCTTTGCAGCATTCAAAACACCTAAAAATGCTGCTTATGAACAAGAAAAAGTGCCCTAAATGCGGATCCATAAAAACCAAGAAAAATGGTCAACGAAACGGCGTTCAATTGTACAAATGTACAGCGTGCAATCACCAGTTCCGAGGAGGTCAAAAAGTTTCCATTGACGA
>JALFGC010000027.1 GCA_022777485.1 Bacteroidales bacterium | reverse complement strand
AAAATCAAAATCAATCAACAACCAAAATAACTAACTAACAAATTAAATTATCATGAAAAAACTATTTTCTTTTCTCAGCGCACTCGTTTGCGCAGTGTCGCTAAGCGCACAAACCTACTACATTGCAGGAAATGATGCATCACTTTTTGGTGGGGAATGGAAGTCTGACGGTGTGGCTCTTGAACAACAAACGGATGGCACATGGTCAAAATCCTTTACCACTTGCGTGATTGGTACGCAGTATGAATTCAAAGTTACCGACGGTACTTGGAACAATTCTTGGGGCTACGGTGCGCTAGAATCTGTACCTGATGGTGTAACAAACGGTAATGGCAATATCAAATGCACCACCTATGATGCTACTATGACAGTGGTCTTCAACCCCACAACAAATAAGATTACTCTAACCGGCGTTTTCGTCAATAGCGGCGATCCTATTCCTACCACCTACTATATGAAGCATAGTTGGTATGGTGCAGGCTGGTCTTGGAAAGAATTGACAGACAATGGTGATGGTACCTACTCTATTCGCGAACGTTATGGAACAGGTGGTTGCAACTGGAACACTTCTGCAAGCGATAATGGTAGCAATTGGGTCGCAAGCCCCACATTGGTAGACAACCCCACAGAAGGAGACTCTGCAGTGTTCACCCTGACCCCGACTGCTGAAAAACCAATCACTATTACCAAGATTCAAGGTGCAGAGGTTATTATCAACTATGTAGATATTACCATCCGCGTGAAAGCAGATGAAGCTCCTACTATTTGGTGGTGGGGTGCAGGTAGCAAGTGTACGAGCGCAGAAAATGTAACAGACGAAGGCGGAAATAAAATATACACATGGAACAACCAACCTGTGATGCAACCAGTGGATGGTTTGACAGGTTGGTACGAGTGGGTTCTAAAAGATGTTAATGCAGATAGTGGCGTTACTTTCAAGATAAACAAAGGCGATAATGCTATTGTTGCCAAAGAATCGACTTGCTATGATGTGAATGGTAATATCTTATCATGCCCTGGAGCTACCGCTCTCAGCAATACCGAAGTAGAGAATGCAGCCGTTAAGGTGATCCGCAACGGACAAGTGCTTATCGTTCGTGAAGGTGTTACCTACAACATGATGGGACAAACCATCCAATAACGATATATACCACTCTTCAAAAAGGCTTCATAGTCCAACGGGCTTTTCCCGCCGCTGTGAAGCCTTTTTGCAAGCCCTGCCCGGGTGCGCAGGCGTCCTCGCCTGCTAAAAAAACCGACACGATTACGCTTATCTCCTTTCAAAGCGGACGGGGACGCCCGCGCACACCGGACAAGCGCACATCGGACAAGCGCACACCGGACATTCAGCAACTATCCCAACAATCAAACAACCAAAATATGAATAGACCTGTCTTAACCCTTTTGCTTTCCCTCTCCTGCTCGGCGATGTTCGCTGCGGGGACTGTGGAGACTCGTGGTGTCTATGCCACCAACCCCAACAACCAATTTGGCAAACAAGCCGCTATCACCATCGATGGTAGCCCCGCCGATTGGACAACGGACATGCTCATCGCGCAAGGTAGCGCGAACGATGTGTGCAACTCCTTCAAGGGTATGCACGAGAACTGCGTGCTTGACTGTTATGCCCTCTATGCCGCATGGGACGATGCCAACCTCTACCTCGCATGGCAGATGGTCAACACCTTCGACACATGGTGGGAGCAGGACGGCAACGGTCCTATCTCCGACGACGGCTACGTGGGCAATGTGCCGCTGGCAGTCGCTATCAGCGTGGACCCCACAAAGACCATGACCGGCAGAATGACAAGCGGCGGCATGCTGTGGGACAAAGTGGACGTGGTGTATGAGACACCCATTGACCACCTATTTATGATGAGCGGAAAGCCCGGGCAGGGTACCCCCGCGATGTTCCTCCCCGCGGATGCGCAGGGAAACACGAACTACGGCGATGCCTGCAAGGAATATGCTAAAAACGGCATCACCTATAAGATGAGCCACGACTTCCTCGGCAGCAGTCTGCTCCATCTCTATCAGCCGCAGTCTCCGGACGATGCCTACAACGACGGCTTCACGTGGCTGGACGTGATGGACGCTACCGCATGCCAAGGCAAGGTGCGTCGCAACCACCAAAAGAAATACGACTCCTTCTACGAGATGAAGATACCTTTCGAAGCATTAGGCATCACCAAAGCCGACCTCACCGCCAAAGGTGTCGGTGTGATGATGATCGCCACCCGCGGTGAGTCGGGCATCGACTGCGTGCCGCACGATGCCTCGATGCTGGACAATGTGTATGGCGACTATGTGCACGATGCCTCTACCTCGGCGGAGAAATCCGACTCCGACACCATCCGCTGCCAGTTGGCAGACGTAGGTTGCCGCCGCGCAGGCAGTGCTCCCGCCGCAGGTCCCTCGGTAGGCTTGAGCATCGCGCAAGACTACACTTTCCACTCCGATGCCCTCGCCCTCTCCTGCCGACTCAAGAACGCCACCGCAGGCACCTATCAGGTGGGCTCCGCTGCCGCACAGGCGTTCACGGGTAGCACCACCATCGTGGTGGGCAATGACCTGAAAGTAGGCGAGAGCGTGAAAGTAACCGTTACAGCGACCAATGGCATTGCAGAACAAGACCAATCCATTTCCTATACATACACCAAGGGGGAAGCCTTCCCTGTCGGGCAAGGTACCGCCATCTTCAAGAACGAGCACGCGTGGGCAGAGCGCTACTGCTATATGTACGGTGCCAAGGAGAATGCCAAATGGCCCGGCGTGAAGATGACGCTTCTAAGCGGCGATTTCTACGCCTATCAGATGCCCGCGGGGTTGAGTTCGGCAAACGTAATCTTCAACAATGGTCTTGAAGATGGCGCGGGCAAAGAGCAATATCCCTCCGGCAACGGACTGAGCCTCACGAACAAACAGGTGCGTCTCTACGACTACGTACAGTGGTACGACGTGAACTACACTAGTGCCACCGCGCTTGAAGAAGCACTTGCTCAACCCGCAACCACCGTACGCAAGGTGCTATACCAAGGCAATCTCTATCTCCTCCTACCCACCGGTGAGATGTACAGCATTGACGGCAAGAGGAAATAAAAGCTATAGAGGCTATAGAAACTATAGAAGCTATAGAAACTATTGAAACAATAGAAACAATCAACAACCAATCAAACATATTATATCACATGAAAAGAAAAACTTTCCTTCTGCTGGCGGTGCTGCTATGTAGCATCGGTTTGCAGGCAACGGCTTTCCCCAGCCGCACAGACTTCCGCGACGAGAGCATCTACTTCGTGATGACCACTCGCTTCTACAACGGCGACCCTTCGAACGACACGCAGTGTTGGGACGCGCAACAGTACAACGTGGGCGACCCCGCTTGGCGCGGCGACTTCAAGGGGCTCATCAAACAGATGGACTATATCAAAGCCCTTGGCTTCACCGCCATCTGGATCACCCCTATCGTTACCAACGGCTCCGGCTACGACTACCACGGCTACCACGCCATGAACTTCTCGGAAGTGGACAAACGCTACGAGAGCGAGGATGTGCTCTTCCAAGATGTGATTGACGCTGCACACGCTCGCGGGATGAAGATTATCCTTGACATCGTGCTGAACCACACGGGTAACTTCGGCGAGGAGAAGCTCTGCAAACTCTTCACCCGCGACTGGGATGCCGACCAATCGCAGATAGACGAGTGCATGGTTCCCTATACGCAGAAAGACGGCGGCAAACTGCCGGACGACTACCTCTCTTTGGCAGGCGGCTTGCAGTATGCAGCTCGCTTGGCGCAGATGAAGAACACCGATGGCAAGAACAATGATAAAAACAACTATTGGCATCACTTCGGCTCTTTCAACTGGGACGACGATACCCGTTGGTGGGCGCAGATAGCCGGCGACTGCGTGGACCTGAACACGGAGAACCAGTACGTAGCCAACTACCTCGTGCGCTGCTACGGTGAGTTTATCAAGATGGGTGTGGACGGCTTCCGTATTGACACCTCGGGGCATATCTCCCGCTTGACTTTCAACAAGAACTTCATCCCGCAGTTTGAGGCACTGGCAGAAGAATACAAAGCCAAACGCAACGGCGGCGACTTCTTTATGTTCGGCGAGGTATGCGCGCGCGACCGCAACGTTACCTACCGCAACCGCGATAACCTCTCGCCCTATTTCTATACATGGAAAGAGACGAAAGACTACGCTTGGGATACGAGCGAGACCTCTTGGAACGGACAGTTCGTTCCCGAGGGCAGCAAGGGAACGCACACTAATGTTACTTCTGTGGACCAGCAGGCAGCGGACTACGTAGGTGAGCACAGCGACAGCCGCACCTCCACCAACGCTTTCCTCAACGGCAATGCGTACCATACGCCTGATTACTCGCAGGCATCGGGCTTCAGCGTGATTGACTTCCCGATGCACTGGAACTTCCGCAGTGCGCAAGAGGCATGGAGCGTGAAGAGCGGGGATAAGTACTACAACGATGCTACATGGAATGTGGTGTATGTGGATAGCCACGACTATGCGCCGGACGGTGCGCCCGAGGGGCAACGCTTCTCGCTTGACCAAGCCACGTGGGCAGAGAACCTCGCGCTGATGTTCACCTTCCGCGGCATCCCCTGTATCTACTACGGCTCCGAGATAGAGTTCAAGAAAGGCTGCGTTATTGACAAGGGTCCGAATATCGCGTTGCGGGAGACCGGTCGCGCCTATTTCGGCGGCTACCTGAGCGGCTATGTTACCACGAGCGACTTCGGCGAGTATGAGGAGGCTTGCGGCAACATGGCACAGACGCTGCAACACCCCTTGGCACGCCATATCCGCCGCTTGTCGAAGATTCGTATGGCGGTGCCGGCACTGCGCAAAGGACAGTATAGCACCGAGGGTTGCTCCGGCTCCTTCGCGTTCAAGCGCCGCTACACCGATGCCACCACCGACTCTTACGCACTGGTCTGCATATCGGGCAACGGTACCTTCACGGGTGTGGAGAATGGTACGTATGTAGATTGCGTTACGGGCGATACGAAGACCGTTACCAACGGTACGCTCAACGCTTCCTGCTCGGGCAAAGGAAATATGCGCGTGTATGTGTTGAGCACCAAACTCACCCCCGCCCCGGGCAAGATTGGTACGGACGGCAACTACTTGTACGGCAGCAGCAAAGCCAACATCGGCGCCCCGCAGTGGGACGGCAAGGAAGAAACCCTCGACCCGCGTTTCGGCGGTAGCGGTGGCAGCACCGGCGGAGACTCCGGCGAGACGCCTGCTACCCCCTGCCTCGAGACAGCCGACGAACGCTGCGTATTCTTCCAAGCACCTTCCGGGTGGGGCAAATCTGCGAATGTGTATATGTGGATAAAAGATACAAATACTAATTTAGTAGGTGCATGGCCCGGTAAGGCAGCCACAGCCTTAGGAGGCGGTGTGTTCAAATTCAACATTCCCGCAGACGTAACAGGCGATGAAACCCAATGGATGATTATCTGGAATGGTAGCAACGGGCAAACGAAAGACTTAGCATTTACCATGCGTGGACTCTATACCGGCGACAACAAAGATAACGTAAGTTGCACAAGCACGGTTACCACCCTCTGCGCCGATGTGCCTCAGCCTGAGGAGCCCGCAGAGCCCGAGCCGGAGCCCGACCCGACGCCCGACTATCCCGAGGAGGAGCCTTGCACCGGCGCCCTGCCCGACCCCGAGCCGCATAGTGGCGAGCACAGCGGCAACGACCAACCGCAGGGCATTCACGAGGCAGAAAGCAGCCTGCTGCTCTACACCGAGCAAGGCACACTCTATATCGGCAGCGAGACAGCACAACACGTATGCATCTACGCCGTGGACGGCAGCATGGTACATGCGCTTGACTTGCAAGCCGGCATCACCACCATCAACCTCCCGCAAGGATTCTACATGGTGAATAACCAAAAAGTAATACTCTGGTAATCCTGCCATAACAGAGAAAGAGGCTGTCTAACAAGTCAAGTTAGGCAGCCTTTTTTATGCGATTGGCATGAGACGAGCAAGGGGATACGTGTCTTGGACAATTATTGTTGGCAGGTTATAGCCCCGTTTCAGACTCGGTTATTTTCCGATAATGTTCCGATAAAAACAACAGTTGAGAAAGGTGGGAGATCGGGTATGGTTATGCGAAAAAATGACAATTATACGTCAATAGTCGGTTGTGTTACTATAAACGTTTTGAAATGAAAAAGGGGAACTAACTTGACTGTGGTACCGGCTCAGTATTTGTGCAAAAGTCTATACCCCATCACCTACCTACATGCGAAAAGAGACTGCCTAACGCAACTTGTCAGGCAGTCTCTTTCTAAGGTGTGGTGCCAACGGGAATCGAACCAGTGACACAAGGATTTTCAGTCCTTTGCTCTACCAACTGAGCTATGGCACCTTGTTGCTTCTCTTATCCATACCCAAGGGGTTATCGGCGAAAAGCGAGTGCAAAGGTACTGCTTTTTTTTGACATAACCAAATTTTTCAGAAGAAAAATGCAAAAAAAGTGCTTTTTTCTTGTTCGTATAGCCAAAAAGCAGTATCTTTGCAGCATGAAAGGAGCGGAATTGGATATTATCGCCTATGCGCACAATGGTTTTAGCGACAAGTTCGGCATACCCCGCCAGCCTCAATGTTCGTCGCATATCGAGACTCGGATAGTGTTCACACCGAGGTACCGTGTGCGTGAGGCGCTTCGCGGGATAGATGGTTTTTCTCATTTGTGGCTGATTTGGGGTTTCTCGGAGCACACGGGGAGTCTCTCCGAGTCCGCGTCGAAGGGGACCCTCTCCGACTCCCCCTTAAAGGGGGAGGGGTTGGGGTGGTCGCCGACGGTTCGTCCGCCGCGGTTGGGCGGGAACAAACGGATGGGTGTGTTTGCCACTCGTTCGCCTTTCCGTCCGAATCCGTTAGGTTTGAGCAGCGTTCGTCTGTTGCGCGTGGAGGAGACGGAGCAGGAAGGGTCGGTGCTCGTGGTGGCAGGTGCAGACCTGCTGGATGGTACGCCGATATACGACATTAAGCCCTACCTGTCGTATTCTGATGCGCACCCTGAGGCACGGGACGGCTTTGCAGCAGCAAGCAAAGACTATCGTCTGGGTGTGGAGTGGGAGGCGGGTTTGACCTTGCCCGCCACGCTGCAACAGGCATTGGAGGAGATATTGGCGCAGGACCCCAGACCTGCGTATCAGCATGACCCGCAACGGGAGTACCGATTGGAGTTCGGAGGTGTGCGCGTGTTCTTTGTGGTTGCAGAGGGTGTGGTGCGCGTACAAAAAGTAGAAAAAACAACAAAATAATAAGCAAAGGTTTGCATATATTAAAAAATATGTGTACCTTTGCAGGCGTATTTATCTACAAAAACATGCAATCGTTTTTCCTATCAATAGATAGTATGAAAGTACATTGAAAATCCTATCAAACTCTTCGCCAAGAATAAGTTGATGGATGGACTTTTTGTTTCGCTACGCTCAGAAATCAAAAGAAAATCAAACATCAAATCTTATTTGGCTTCACATTACTGCTGATTTCTTATCAAATTATAGTATCATGAAAAAAGTTTCCTTATTCTTAGTATGGGTGCTATGTGCATGCATGGGATTGCATGCGGCTTCGTATGGCATCCTAATCAATGACAGCACCTACTATGAGGGCACGCTGAACAGCAATGCACAAAATTCGGATTTTACGGAGTATATGGCGTTAGGTATTCCTGTGAGCGACGGTGACCAATTGCAGTTGTATGACAAAGAGAATGCAACCGGTTGGGTGGTTGCGCTGGATGCTTACAGCACCTCTGCCATCACGCTAAACGGCGAGCACTATGTATGCTCAGCGACCGGCTGCTATGATTTCTACATCAAGTTAGAATACGGCAAAGACAAATTGTATATCGGCAAGGCAACCGGCGACTGCTCCGGCAACAAGGGAGAGCAGATTGGCGGCGGCGGTAGCGACCCTGAGAATCCCGATGAGCCTAATCCCGATGAGCCCAATCCTGATGAGCCTAATCCTGACGAGCCCAATCCTGATGAGCCTTTTACCCCTACGACACCTGACCTGCCACAGGACTGCGCTTCTGCCGTACCGAGCCAGTGCGGGGATGTAATGTTGCAAGCGTTCTACTGGGACTCGAACGGGGGCGGCACCTTCGGCGATACCAAATGGAGCACACTGCAAGGGCAGACTTCGGAGATAAACGCCTACTTCGATATGGTGTGGCTGCCGCCTTCGGCAAAGTCGTCGGGCGGTGTGGGCTATCACCCTGCGCAATACTGCAACCAGAACTCGGCATGGGGGAGCCGCGCAGAATTGGAGCAACTGATTGCCTCCTTCCATGCTGCGGGGACAAAAGTAGTGGCAGACATCGTGATTAACCATGCCGCTAACAAGTCGTCTTGGTGCGATTTCTATGCGGAGGACTTCGGTGCATACGGCAAGTTCAACCCCGATGCGTCGTGGATATGCCAGACGGATGAGATGAACAGCGACTCCGGTGCGGGCAGTTGCAAGGGGAAAGCGACGGGTGCGAGCGATGACGGCTACGGGGGCGAAGCCAATTACGGCGCAGCCCGCGACTGGGATCACCAGAGCGAGGAAGTGCGCGGGATGTTCCGTGCGTATGCGAAATGGATGAAGGGAGAGATGAAGTACGACGGCTTCCGCTACGACTACTGCAAGGGTTTCCACAACTCGCATATCAACGACTACAACAGTGCGGCGCAGACCTATTTCTCAGTGATGGAGTACTGGGACGGAAATCCCGATGTGCTCATCAGCCGTTTGAACGATGCGGGTTGGAACACGCTGACCTTCGACTTCGCGACCAAATACACGGCATTCAACAACAAATTGGCGAGCGGTTCTTTTGCCGGTTTCAAGGGCTGCGGTTTGTTGGGCAAAGGGAAAGGGAAGTATGCCGTTACCTTCGTGGACAACCACGACACACACAACCGCGACGGGAACGAGTTCTGCGGGAAAGGTAACTCAATGACTGCCTCCAACAAGGCCAAGACCATCCAAGCCAATGCGTTCATCCTCTCCATGCCGGGCGTTCCGTGCGTGTTCTACCCGCACTGGAAGACCTGGAAGAGCGAGATAGGTCCGATGATATTGGCTCGTAAGGCAGTGGGTGTGCACTCGGAGAGCGCGGTACAAGATGAGGGCGACGCTTCCGGCTATCGTGCTACGGTGACGGGCAAGAACGGTACACTGATAGCCGAGTTCGGCAACCGCGTGTCTTCGTCGAAGGACGGTTACACGAAGGCTGCTTCCGGCACGGGGTATGTGATTTGGACGCAGTTGACCCATCCCGTGGCACCGCAACTCATCATCAGCCAAGGCACCTGCACCTACAAGAGCGAGACTCTGAGCGTGAGCATGCGTACCGTGGGCGGGACTGAGACGGCGACGATATACTACACATTAGATGGAACAGACCCTCGCACCTCGACCACCCGACTGACCTACTCTACCCCGCTGACTATCACGGGGACCGTAACGCTGACCGCCTATGCCACCACGGCAAACACGCAGACGGAGGTACAGCAGTGCGTCTATACCTACAAGGCACCGCAGACGACGCCTATCATCGTGGCGTTCTACAAGCCTGCTTCGTGGAGCAAGGTGAACCTGTATGCGTGGGTGAAAGAAGGCAGCAAGACGACAGAGTTGTGCGGCGGCTGGCCCGGTACACAGATGACCGTGCAGAACGGCGAAGGGTACTACTACCATCAGTTTGACGCGGACGTTAAGGAGGTGAACTTCATCTTCAACAACGGTAGCGACCAGACGGCAGACCTGTGGACGGACGAGGATGTGTGCTACACCTGGTCGAACGGGGCAGAGGTGCTTGTGCCGGACTGCAAGGCGCCGATGGGCATTGCGAATACGGAGCAAGACGATGTGCCGGCATTAGACCTCACGCAGCCGATGTACAATGTATTAGGGCAACCCGTAGGGGCTGATTATCATGGCGTTGTGATTCAAAATGCACATAAGTATTTAAGGTAAGCAGTATTGCGCAATTGGAATAGGAGGCTGTCTAACCGCATGGGTTAGGCAGCCTTTTTCGTTTACGGGGAGGCACAGCAAGTATCGGTATGGGTACGAGATACTCTAAGCAATCACTAACTAATCACTAACTAATCACTAACTAATCACTAACTAATCACTAACTAATCACTAACTAATCACTAACTAATCACTAACTAATCGTTAACTAATCATTAACTAATCGTTAACTCTTTATACGAGGGGATATTGATGATAAGGGGAATGGAGGGAAGAGAGGAGGAGGAAGGAAGAGGAGAGGTGGGGAATGGGGAATTGGGGGAATTTTTTGAAGGAAACTCCCTCTTTTTTAACGATATATTTGCATATATCAATAAATTTATGTATCTTTGCAGGCTGAAATGGTTTGCTATTCGTAACACCTTACAAGATAACATATGACCTTATATATATCATGAGAAAAAGCATTCTTCTAACTGCATTTGCAGCATTGACATTGTCTGCCTCTGTTTTTGCGCAAGTGAGTACACAACCCGCGATTATCCAACAAGGATACGAGGGCGAAGTAACCATTATCTTCAACCCGAATGAGGGTAACAAGGGGATGGTGGGTGCGACGGCGTGCTATGCGCACACAGGTATCACCTACAACGGGAAACAATGGCAGCAGGCTCCGACCTGGCGCGGAGGCGAAGCCAAATACAAAATGACCAAGAACGCCGCAGGCAATTGGGAGTTGAAGATTACGCCGAGTATCTTCGCCTACTACGGCGTGAGCGACACGACGCAAGTGACCCAACTGTGCTTTGTGTTCAACGATGGTCCCAACGGCAACAAGGAAGGAAAGACCGCAAGCGGCGGGGATATATTTGTGGACCTTGTAGAGGCAGGGTTTACCGTAGCGTTCACCTCTGAGATTCCTGAGATTTCAGAGAAAGGTGCGCAAGTAAGCGTTACGGCGATGGCGACCGAGGCATGCCAACTGCGTCTGCTGCAGAACGGGGAAGAAGTGAAGAGCGGCAACGGGAAAGAGATTACCTACACGACCACGCTGAGTGCAGAGGGCGATTATGTATTCGAGTGTATCGGCACGACTGAGACGGAGACGGCGAGCGAGACGCTGAGTACCTGCGTACCCAAAGCGCCGCAACGGGCGAACCGTCCTGCAGGCGTGCTGAACGGTATCTACTATGACGCTACGGACGAGACGAAGGTAACGCTGTGTACCTACGCAGCAAGCAAGACGACCGCGGCGAAGCATGTGTTCGTAGTGGGCGACTTCAACGATTGGACGATAAGCGACGCCTACCAACTGAAGCAAGCGAACGACAGCGCGTATTTCTGGATTACCTTGGATGGGCTGACGCCGAGAGAGGAGTATGCTTATCAATATGTAGTGGTGCGCGCAGACGGTCAAGTGAAGCGTATTTCGGACTTGTACTCGGAGAAAGTGCTACATCCCGATGACCAATATGAGCCGCTGAGGGTGGACAGCACGCTGAAGCCCTATCCGCAAGCGGCAGACGGCTACTGCACGGTGATACAGACCGGACGGGCACCCTACGCATGGTCGGATGCGACGCTGAACTTCAAGCGTCCGGACAAGAACAACCTGATAATCTACGAGTTATGGATTTATGACTATACTCCGTTCCGCTCTATTCCGGCTTTGGCAGAGCGTTTGGATTACCTTGAGACACTGGGTGTGAATGCGATAGAGTTAATGCCCGTGTGCGAGTTCGACGGCAACTACAACTGGGGTTATTCGCCGAACCACTACTTCGCGTTGGACAAAGCCTACGGCTCGCCGGATATGCTGAAAGCATTTGTGGACGAGTGCCACAAACGCGGGATGGCAGTGATATTAGATATGGTGTTCAACCACGCGACGGGCTTGAACCCGATGAACAAACTGTATCCCTATGGGACGGAGTTAAAGGAGAACCCGTGGTTTAATGTTACTCCTCCGCATTCGGACAATGTGTATGAGGACTGGAACCACGACTTCGTGCCTGCTAAGACAATGTTCACGCGCGCGCTGCAATACTGGCTGCGCGAGTACAAAGTGGACGGCTACCGTATGGACCTAAGCCACGGCCTCTGCGGCACGACGAACAATGCGGTAAGCCACATCATGGACTACTATGAGAAGGGCGTGAAAGCCGTGGCAGAAGACGCTTATTTCATCTTGGAGCACTGGGGTTCGAACATGGGTAGCGACCGTCCGAAATTAGTCGATGCGGGCATGCTCTGCTGGGAGAACACCAACAACGCTTACTGCCAAACGGCGATGGGCTGGCTGAAAGACGGCGACGGCTTTGGCAATGCGAACAAAGACGGCTATGTGAGTTACTGCGAGAGCCACGACGAGGAGCGCATGCAGTACAAGTGCAAGCAATGGGGCAACGGGGCTATTAAGACAGACGAGAGCGTGCGACTGGGCCGCATTGCAGAGAATGTGGTGTTCAATGTGCTGCTGAATGGTCCGCACATGATTTGGCAATACGAGGAGATAGGCTTTGACTTCTCTATCAACAGCAGTTTGGATAAGCCGAACGGTACCTCCAACGACGACCGCTGCTCGAAGAAGCCTCGTCCGGAGAATCGCGGATATTTCCAAGACTCCCGCCGCATGGCACAATACGCGAAGGTAGCACAAGCATGCCAACTGCGCACGCGCCTGCTGCCGGAGGTGTTTGCGGGCAATCCAACGACAGTTTCCGTTGGTAGCGGGAAAGCCGTTCGCACGATACAATGGGGGAGCGATGTGTTTGTGGTTGCCAACTTCGATGCCTCTTCTGCACAAGATGCTACGCTGCCTGCGGGCACCTGGTACGACTACTACGCGGGCGGCACGAGCGTGGCAGGCGGGGCAACGCTGAGCCTACATGCCGGCGAGGTGCGGATTTTCACGGGAAAAGCAGTGAAACTGCCGGAAGTGCCGCAGTCGTTTGATTTTGCCTTATCCATCGGTCAAACCGAGATGAGTGTTGCGCCGAGTGCCGCAGGGTGCGAGAAGATACTGCTGAACGGAGAGATTTTGATTCGCCGCGGGGAGCAGTTGTATGATTTGACCGGTAGAAGGCGTCGATAATACAAAAGGCGTGCCAAAATCCGATACGATAGAAAAAATGCAAAAAAACAAGAAAAAACTTGCACATATCAAAAGTTTTTACTAATTTTGCGCGGTATTTTGGGAATAGAGTCCCTAAAATTAAGCAAGTTCGTCGTTTTGCGCGACGGGTTTTGCATTTATAGTTGACTGATAACGAAAAGGTTAGACATTGACTTAAAACTTTTAACTATATGTATTGGACATTGGAATTGGCTTCGAAATTAGAGGATGCCCCTTGGCCTGCGACCAAGGATGAATTGTTGGATTATGCGAATCGTATAGGAGCGCCTGCGGAAGTGATAGAGAACTTGAGCGAATTGGAAGATGACGAAGATTTGATATACGACGGCATCTTGGATTTATGGCCTGACTATCCCACCAATGACGAGGACTTCTTCTTTAATGAAGATGAATACTAACCCAACGGTTTCATAGAGATACGATTTTGCAGCGACTAAGACGGTATATCGCGCTGTTGCTATTCTGCCTGATGGTGGTGGTAACCTATGCGCAGTTCGACCCTCAGATGGGACAATACATGTACATGGGTGCATCGTATAATCCCGGAGCGGTAGGCGAAGGCGGTATGATGAGAGTGTATGGTGCACATCGTATGCAGTATGTGGGAATCAAAAACGCTCCTATGACAACATGGTTCTCGTTTAGCAGTCCCTTTGTCATTGGTAAGACAAGCCACGGAGCGGGTGTACGCTTCCTGAACGACCAGTTTGGTCTATTCAGCAATCAGGCGTTTTATGCGCAGTACGCATACCGACAGCCGTTGGGGAAAGGATATTTGAGCGTGGGTGTGGATTTGGGTTTTGTGAATGTGGGATTCAAGGGCGATAGTGTGAATTTGGACCAACTGAGCGAAGCGGACTATTTCGACCGAAACGATGAAGCAATACCCAATGGGGAGAAATCAGGGATGACCTTTGATATGGGCGTTGGTATCTATTACACGACGGGGACATGGTGGGTAGGCGGAAGTTACAGCCACCTGACGCAGCCACGAGTGGTATGGGCAGACCAGACAGAGACCGAGTTTCGCCTGCGCGGGACGATGTATGTTGCGGGGGGTTATCATTTCCGACTGAAGAACTACAAGGATTGGCAACTGCAACCGTCGGCAATGCTGATGACCGATTTTAGGGATTGGGATATAGACCTGACGCTGATGTGCGCCTACCAAGGAAAGTATCGATGGGGATTGGGTTATCGCATTGCGGGAAGTGTGAATATATTGGTGAACATAGATATCATAGCCGGCTTGCAGTTGGGATATAGTTGCGAATTGGCGACGAGCAAACTGATGCGCGAGAGTTATGGTTCACACGAGTTGTATTTGGCTTATAGTTTCGACATCCTGAAACCCAAGCGCACCAATCGATATAAAAGCGTCCGATACTTATAAAGATACGATAAAAAGAATATGCAAAGCAATATGAGACTAAAACAAATGTTATTTATGGCAGCCCTTGTGGTTGTTGTGGCAAGTTGCAAAAACAACAACAGTTGGGTTGACGACAAGAACAGCGACTTCTACGAGGCAGAGCCAGCAGGTATGGTATTCATCAAGCGCGGTGCGTTCATGATGGGTGCGAACACTCAATCAGCAATCTTTGAGCAGCCCGACAACATCAAGATGGTTACGGTGGATGCCTTTTGGATGGATGAAACGGAGATTACCAATCGCCAGTATAAGTTGTTTGTGGACTGGGTGCGCGACTCGATTGCCATGACCCGCTTGGTACAAGCCGGGATGACTGATTTTGCTATTCAGCCAAAAGATGGCGAAGATTTTGATGAAGAGCATTTCGCGCTGAATTGGCATTCGAAGAAAAACATTCCTTGGGACGGAAAAGAAGAAGAGTCTCAGGAGGCCTTGGCGCCGATGTTCTTTGAGGACACAAAGGTATTGCGCACAAATGGGTTACACTATCGTTACCAATGGTACAACTATGACCAAGCAGTATTACCCCAAAACAAATTTGATGTAGCCACCAGTTCTTATCCCGAAAATGCAAGGGTGCAGGTGGATACTTTCTGGGTGGACGATAACGGGTCTATTCAATGTGAAACTATAGAGCGTTCTTTACGTGGTCCGAAAGACCTGATTACCCAGAAGATAATCTGCGTATATCCCGACACTCTTGTATGGACACGCGATTTCCAATTCTCATTCAACGAGCCCATGTTGCACATGTATTTCTCACACAAAGGATATGCACAGTATCCTGTGGTTGGTGTCACTTGGGAGCAGGCACATGCGTTCTGCAACTGGCGTACATATCACTTAGACAATAATGCCGAGCAGGCGCAAGCCTATCGTCTTCCGACGGAGGCAGAGTGGGAGTATGCTGCTCGCGGTGGGCGACCGATGGCAATGTACCCTTGGGGAAACAACTATGCGCGTACAGCGGACGGCTGTTTCATGGCTAACTTCAAGCCCTATCGAGGCAGTTATTTCAATGGTGGCGGTGCGGCAACTATGAAGGTAGGCTCATTCTCAGCAAACGACTTCGGTTTGTATGACATGGCAGGCAATGTGGCAGAATGGACCAACAGTTCATACAATACCGCAGCCAACACGAGCATTCATGATATGAATCCCGATTTCTCGTACAACGCCAAGAAGTCCGACCCAGATGTGCTGAAACGCAAAGTAGTGAAGGGCGGAAGTTGGAAGGACATCAGTTACTTCCTGCAGTGCGGTGTGCGCACATACGAGTATCAGTACGAGAGTCGTCCGTATATCGGATTCCGCTGCGTGCGTTCGCATATTGGAGAATAAATTTAAGGTACAATACATATTTAGAAAAGATTATGGCTAAATCGGAAAAAGCAGAAAAGGCAACAGAAGGAGCACAAAAGATGGGTGCTTGGGCAAAGTTCATGCATTGGTATGAATCTTACCAAGGTAAGCGCATTGTGGGCGTGGTGTATTCGATTGGTGCGTCAGTGGTTATTGTGGGCGCATTGTTTAAGATTATGCACTGGCCAGGTGCATCTATCGTGCTTGTCTCGGGTATGATTACGGAGGCTTTCTTGTTCGTCATTGGCGCATTGGACAAACCGCACCCTGAGTTTAACTGGAGCAATGTCTTCCCTCAGTTGTTGGAGTTTGGTACTGACCCTGCTATTCTGGAGAAGAAAGCAGCACAAGCGCGTCCTACCCTGTTGGGTGCCGGCGTAGAAGGCGGTGAGATACCCGTTATCGGTGGCGGCGCAGCAGTAACTTCCACCGGTGTGCAAACCCCGACAGCAGTATCTGCGGCACATGTACCCGCATTAAGCGACAAAGAATTAGAATCGTTGCAAAACGGCATTGCAGACTTGGCAAAAACTGCCACCCAGTTGAGCGAGTTGGGTAAAGTGGCTACCGCTACTACACAACTGACTACGAAGATGGAGGCCGCAGGTACAGCCGCAGAGCAGTTTGCAGCCAGCCAGAACGGTCTGCTGAGCGTCTCTAACCAATTGAGCGAAGCTTATAAAGCCGCAGAGACCCACATGCAGGGTGCTGCTGATACTACCAAGGCGTTTGCTGCCAATATGCAGAATGTAGGTGCACAACTCAGCACCCTCAACTCTATCTATGAACTGCAAATCAATGCCCTCAAAGAGCAAGTGGATATTGTCAAAGCACAGAATAGCACGCTGGGTGAGGTATCAAGCCATTTGCAGGCTATGAACGCCCACGCTACAGAGGCAGAAAAGAGGCAAGAGGCATATGCAGCAGGCAGCAAGAAGTTGGCGGCACAGGTGGCTGACTTGAATGCTATTTACGGAAACATGCTCAACGCATTAGCATAAAGACAGGGATATGGGTGGAGCGAAGAACTGTCCGGAGACCCCGAGACAAAAAATGATTGGTATGATGTATTTGGTGCTGACAGCCATGTTGGCACTGAATGTGAGTACCGATATTTTGAACGGCTTTACAATGGTAGACGATAGTCTGCACAATTCCGTAGATGCCGCAAACAACCGTAATAGCAAGATGTATCGAGATTTTGAAGAAGCAACACAACAAAATCCCGAGAAAATGCAAGAGTGGTACAATAGAGCCGAGGAATTGAGACATCGCGCGGATAGTCTATACAATTACCTTCAAGAGTTCAAGACACAGATTGTAGTCCTCGCCGACGGACAAAAATTAGTGGACGAGCGTATTGCTAACGGCATAGACCCCACGCGCGAGATACAAGGGAAAGATAACCGCGATGTAGCCGGACAGTACGCCATAGTAGAAGGGAATGGCGCTGTGTTGCGAGATATGATTGCTATGTATCGGGATTACATCGTTGAGTTAGCCAATACGAAACCTGAACTCGCCAACGAGTTTAGCAACATCTTATCCTGCAATAAGATGTGGAATGAGCATGAGAAAGACTCGGTGAATTGGGAAGTAGGAATGTTTGACGGGATGCCTGTGTGTGCTTGCGTAACGGTGCTGACCAAGATGCAAAATGATGTGCGCACTACGGAGAGCGAGATGATTTTGTATTTGCTTGACCAGACGGATGCAGGCGACTTGCGCGTGAATAAACTGAATGCGTATGTGATACCTAAGTCGGACTATGTGATAGAGGGTAGCAAATACTCTGCACAGATAATCTTAGCAGCCATCGACTCAACACAGAGACCGGAGTATTACATAAACGGACAACGAATCAATGACCAAGGTATCTATGAAGTGGTTGCTTCCGGAATCGGGCAGAAGAGTTACACCGGTCAAATCGCTTACGCAGACCCTGCCACCAACGAGATGAGGTATCTGCCCTTCCAAAGCGAATACACGGTGAGTGCTCCGAGTGTTACCATTTCCAACACGGACTTGAACATCATGTATCGTGAATACGAAAACCGATTCTCGATTTCTGTTCCTGGTATCAGCAGCAATCGGCTCAAGGTAGAGGTTAGCAATGGTGCTTCCGTAAAACAAGACGGAGAGTATTGGATAATCAAGCCGAATGCACAGGCAAAGAACATCACCGTAAAGGTATTAGCAGATATGGAAGGCGCCACTCATGTGATGGGTGAGCGTACCTATCGCGTAAAGACCTTGCCTTCACCAAGCGCATACCTAAAGAGCGGAGAGAATGAATACACTAACTGCAACATCAGTCGTAATGCCTTGTTAGACCCAAATGCTACTTTGATTGCCAGTTATGGTAAAGATGGTTTATTGGACCTGCCATTCACCATCACATCGTTCAAAGTGCGCATCAACGGTATCTACTCCGAGACAAAGGGAAACAAGTTTACCAAGGATCAACGGGATAAATTGGGTAAACTGCAACGAGGTTCCGATATCATCATTGCTGACATACGCGCACGAGGCGCAGGAGGGCAAGAGATGACCCTTAGCACCATAATATTTACATTGAACTAATATACTATCATAATGAAAAAGTTAGGATTCATAGCATGCTTTTTGTTTTGCGTAGCAACAGTAGGTGCGCAACATTCAGTGAACTCGTTCTTTGACAGGATGGGTGTAGCGAGGATTCAAACCGTTGATTACTCAGGTACCCACGATACCATTATCAACTTGGACCCCCGTATGGATGATGTAATTTGGTCTCGAATAGTTTACCGCATGGTGGATATGCGTTATAAGCAGAATTATCAACTCTATTTCCCTACCACTTCCACAGACCCACACTACCGTAGCCTTCTGAAAGTGATAATTGACGCGGTGATAGACGGTATGCCTATTTACCAAAAGAACGACAATAACATTAAGCCCAACGACTTCGAGTATGCCACTCCGCTGACCAAAGAGGAGATACCTCAGTTGTTCCTTGCAGGTAATGAGACGGAGTATCAAAAAAGCCATAACACTCCGGAAACGCAAGATTCACTCCACTTGGATATTACGAAGTCGAGCGAGATGGCTGTATTGTATGACCCCTCGAGCGACTCCCTACGCTTCAATGCGTACGCTTTTGATGGCGATATGGGTTTGGCCAAGAACCAACTGAAGTACCTAACCCAAGAAATGGTCTACTTTGACAAGCACACATCGCGTCTATACACTAAAATTATTGCTATTGCGCCATTGTACGCAGACCGAATCGATTCCAAGGAACCATTGAAAGCATTGCATGAGTCTATTATGTTCTGGATTCCGTTCAATGAGTTGCGTCCGTATTTGGCATTGCAATATATTATCCCCTCACAAAACGAAACAAAGCGTGTAACTTACGACGATTTCTTCCAAAAACGGTTGTATAGTTCGTATATCATAGGTGAAGGCAACATCTACAATCGCTTCATCCCCGAATACTGCTTTACCGAAGAAGAGATTAAGAAGGAACAAGCGCGCATTGAACAAGAATTGCTGACTTTTGAGCAAGACTTGTGGGAATACTAAAAATGCTTGTTGGAATACAAATATGAGCAAGGGACATCACCTATGGAATATGTACATCACCGCCGCAGTTTCTGTGGCGTTGGTGTTATGTTTAGTAGGATTTGAATGTGTGCTCCTGTTGTCCGCCGGTACGCTATTGAAGCGGATGAAGGAGAATGTAACCCTAACTGTGCTACTCAACGAGGGGGTCGATTCTATGGCATGCGAACGGTTTGAGTCAATGCTATCTGCAGCCGACTATTGCAGTTCGTATCGCTATGTATCCGCAGATGATGCACTGAGGGAGCATGTTGAGACATTAGGCGAAGACCCCTCCGTATTCTTGGGTTACAATCCCCTAAGTGCCTCCTATGAGATTCATCCGTCTGTAGGCTACGCTCATCCAGATAGCATTGCCGCTTTGGACAAACTATTCACTTCGCTACCCTATGTAGATAAGGTACTATACCAAGAGAACCTTGTAAAAGTGCTCAACAGCAATGTCTCCCAGGCTGCGATAGTGCTGTTTGTAGTGGCTATCGTGCTACTTCTCATCGCTTGCGTGCTTATAGTGAATACCATCCGCCTGCAAATCTATTCCAAACGGTTCTTGATAAACACGATGACCTTGGTCGGCGCTACGCCGTGGACTATTAAATCCCCCTTTGTGTGGAGATATGTCCTATTGGGTACATTGTGCTCTATGGTCGCCATCGCTGCTGTTGCAGGTGTGGTCTATTATGTGCAGATAGTGTTAGGCATTGTGTTGTTCCCGCTTTCTTGGCATTCTTTATTGTTTGTGGCAGGGACCATCTTTGTTGCCGGAATACTGATAACTCTCTTCTCATCGCTATTGGCAACCGGGCGCTATATACGAATGAATATCAATACTATGTATGAAATATAACAAGATATGAAACAGAGTCTTCCTAAACTTAATATCCTTATGATAGCCGTTTCCTTTCTCATCATCGTGGCAGGGTTTGCACTGATGGCAGGGGCACCTAGCGGCGAGACATACAATCCAGATATTTTTTCTTTTCGTCGAATCACAGTGGGTCCGATGGTGGCGTTATTTGGATTTATTAGCATGGTAGTATCTATTCTTTTGAAAGGGAAAAAGAAATGAGTTGGTGGGAAGCATTGATATTGGGCATTGTTCAGGGTTTTACGGAGTTCTTGCCTGTATCTTCTTCGGGACATTTAGAGATAGGTCAGGCACTGTTAGGTACCGCCGGAGAGGAGAACCTTACTTTCGCAGTAATAGTGCATGCGGCGACCGTGTTGTCCACATTGGTTGTGCTTTGGCACGAAGTAGCGCAACTCTTCAAAGGAACATTCACCACGACGAAGTGGAATCAAGAGAAAGACTATGTGGCAAAGATATTGGTCTCAATGATTCCCGTGTTTATTGTAGGTATGTTCTTCAAAGACCAAGTGGAAGCCTTTTTCGGAGACGGGTTGCTTTTGGTTGGTATTTGTTTGATAATCACGGCATTGCTCCTTTGGCTGAGTGAGTTTTTGGGTAAGCGTATCAATCGTCAAGGGCATGAAGTAACCTATCGCGATGCCATCATCATCGGTTGTGCGCAAGCGATAGCCGTGCTGCCCGGTTTAAGCCGCAGCGGCACCACGATTGCAACCGGTTTGCTTTGCGGGGTGAAGAAAGAATCTGTGGCGCAATTCTCGTTCCTCATGGTGTTAATCCCCATCTTGGGCGAAGCATTCTTGGACCTATTAGACCTGCTACAAGGCGAAATGAACATTGCAATTGGTTGGTTGCCTCTTTTCGTCGGTTTCCTCGCCGCTTTCGTTACCGGATGTTTGGCTTGTCGGTTTATGATAAGCATTGTCCGCAAACAGAAACTCATCTATTTTGCTATCTATTGCCTCGCAGTAGGTACTTTTGCAATCGTATATGGACTTTGTTGAGGGAGAGATTCTATCGTTTGACAAGCCGCTACACTGGACCAGTTTCGATTTAGTCGCCAAAGTGCGTAGGACTCTTTGCCACGCGTTAGGAGTCAAGAGATTGAAAGTAGGGCATAGCGGGACATTGGACCCGTTGGCAACAGGTGTTGTTGTGGTATGTACGGGCAAAAAGACGAAACTGATAGACCAACTGCAATACGATACAAAGGAGTATGTTGCTACCTTGCAGTTGGGTGCTACGACTCCTTCCTTTGATATGGAGCATGAGGTTGATCACCGTTATCCCACTGCTCATATCTCGCGCGACCTAATAGACCAGACAATACCGACCTTCCTGGGAGAACAATGGCAAGTACCTCCCATTTATTCAGCCGTCAGCGTGAATGGCAAGCGTGCTTACACCTTTGCAAGGAAGGGGGAGGAAGTAGAACTGAAGCCCAAGTTGCTGGTTATTGATGAGATAGAGGTATTGTCTTTTGATGAGGCAAGTATGCAGTTGACCATCCGAGTGGTCTGCTCGAAAGGAACCTATATTCGTGCTTTGGCACGGGATATTGGCGTGCGTTTGAAGTCCGGTGCTTACTTGACAGCCCTTCGAAGGACACGTGTGGGGAATAGGCTTGTAGAAGATTGCTATCAAATAGAAGACTTTATCGCGTCCATTCAAGCGCAGACAATATAGGGTATTTCAATATACGCTCCTCATCTTTTGATTATCACCACATAACAACGATATGTACAAATACAATGATATGAAACTCAGCCAGTTTCGATACAAACTGCCTGAGGAACAAATAGCACAGTTTCCTACTCTGTATCGCGATGATGCGCGCTTGCTGGTGCTACATAGGAAGACCGGTGCGATAGAGCATAAGTCCGTCTCCGACACAGCACAGTATTTTGAGGAGGGGGATTTGTTTATCTTCAACGACACGAAGGTATATCCTGCGCGTTTGTTTGCTCACAAGGAGAAGACCATGGCCCTTATAGAGGTCTTTCTGCTTCGCGAGTTGAATCACGAGAGCAAGTATTGGGATGTATTGGTGGACCCTGCTCGCAAGATACGAATCGGCAACAAATTGAACTTCGAGGGAGATGATGCAATTGTAGCCGAAGTAATAGACAACACGACCTCTCGTGGTCGGACATTCCGCTTCCTGACCGACTATTCCGTAGATGATTTCGTTCCGAAGTTATATAGTTTAGGGTATGCTCCGCTGCCGCGGTACATTCGTCGTCCGATGTCTCCTGAGGTGCAAGCGGCATACGAAGAGGCGTTCCATGACGAGCCTGTTCGCGAGATGGACCTATCACGCTATCAATCGGTTTTTGCCAAGCATGTGGGTGCAGTGGCAGCGCCTGCCGCTTGTCTTCACTTCTCCAAACAACTACTGAAACGCATGGAGATACGCGGCATTGAGTGTGAGTTTATGACATCACACATGTCTTTGGGGAATTTCAAGTCCATTGATGTGGAAGACCTGACGAAAGCGAAATGTGAGTCAGAGCAGTTCCATATTCCCCAACGCTTGGTAGGAGCCGTAGATAAAGCCCATGCGGGTAACAAACGGGTGTGCGCCGTGGGCACAGAGATTATGCGTGCGCTGGAGCATGTGGTGAATACCGAGGGGCAAATCAAGGCCTTTGACGGTTGGACAAACAAGTTCATCTACCCACCCTACACTTTCACGGTAGCCAACTCTTTCTTCGTAAACCTGTACATGCCAGAGTCCAGTCAGTTGCTGATGGTAGCCTCTTTCGGCGGATACGAGGAGGTGATGAATGCCTACAATGAGGCTGTGAAAGAGGGGTATCGTTTCGGCGACTATGGAGACGCGATGTTGATTGTAGATTAGCCTCAGATATCTATGAATGTACGCATTGAGGATAGTTGGCGCCGCGTTTTGCAGAGCGAGTTTGACAAGCCTTACTTCGAGTTGCTAACGATGTTCGTTCGGCAGCAGTATGCCACACGCCAATGTTTTCCTCCTGCTCGACTGATATTCAACGCGTTTGATTCATGTCCATTTGACCAAGTGCGCGTGGTGATTATCGGGCAAGACCCGTATCATGATGTGGGTCAAGCCCACGGGTTGTGTTTCTCGGTTAATGATGGTGTGGCAATTCCTCCCTCTCTATTGAATATATATAAGGAGATAGCGCGTGATTTGGGCAAACCCATTCCCTCTTCGGGCAATCTACAGCGCTGGGCAGCACAGGGTGTGTTGCTGCTGAATGCCACGCTGACAGTAGAGGCTCATCATCCAGGAAGCCACCAAGGCAAAGGTTGGGAAGAACTGACAGACGCCGCCATACAGGCACTCAGCACCCAGAAAGAGCACTTGGTGTTTATGTTGTGGGGTAGTTATGCGCAACGCAAGGGACAGTTCATTGACCGCAAGAAGCACCTTGTGTTGGAGAGTTCCCACCCATCTCCGCTGTCAGTCTATCGGGGATTTGAGGGTTGCGGGCATTTCTCCAAAGCAAATACTTACTTGGCAAAGCATGGTATTCCCCCTATCGATTGGTAAATGAAGACACTATTGCTCATAGACGCATACGCTATGATTTATCGTGCGTACTATGCGTTCATCCGTGCTCCGCGTATTAACTCTCGCGGCGAGAACACTTCTGCCATCTATGGCTTTCTTCTCACCTTAGACGACCTTATCAAACGGATAGCGCCCACCCATATCGGTGTAGCGTTTGATCCTCATGGAAATACCTTTCGGCACGAGGCATACGATTTGTACAAAGCACAACGAGAAGCACAACCGGAAGAGATTCGGTTTGCTGTGCCCTACATCAAGGATATCCTTGCTGCGAGACGGATACCTGTTCTTGAGGTGGCAGGCTATGAGGCAGACGATGTGATAGGAACACTTGCCAAGCAAGGTCAGTCTGCCGGCTTTGAAGTGTATATGGCGACGCCCGACAAAGACTATGGACAATTGGTGGATGAGCATATCTACATGTATCGCCCTCGGCATAGCGGCGGCTTTGAGAAGATGGGTGTGGAAGAAGTGTGCGCCAAATACGGCATAGCGCGTCCCAGCCAAGTGATTGACTTGTTGGGGCTTATGGGAGACAGTAGCGACAACATTCCCGGCTGCAAGGGAGTGGGCGAAAAGACCGCTGTGAACCTGCTTCGGGAGTATGGGGACATAGAGAACCTGCTTGCTCACACCGACCAACTGAAAGGATCGGTGCAAAGCAAGGTGCAATCGCAGGTGGAGGCCATTCGCTTCTCCCGTTTCTTGGCGACCATCTGCACTGAGGTACCTATCGCATTCGACGAGAGCCGTCTTGCCGTTCAATCTCCCGATGAAGAGTTGTTGCAAGGAATCTACGAGCGTTTGGAGTTTCGGTCGCTGCTGCAGAAAACGAAGTCGACGGTTGCTACTCCTGCGCCCCGCGCCAAAGAGGGCAAAAAGCGCAGCGTAGATACGGAGCAGACTCTGGACTTGTTCAGCATGATGGAGGCTTCGCAAGTGCCCTCCGAAGCGACGGATACGGCAACAGCAGTAGCGAGCGAGCACGAGGTGTCTGCCTCAGAAGAGGGGGCTATTGCTTCCTATTTGCTCAATCCGGAAGTTGCATACAATCCCAATATCCCTTTGGAGGAACTGTTGCGTCAGTTGAAGGCAGACCCTGCGCTATGGACACTATATCAGGATGTGGAACTGCCTTTGGTATCGGTATTGCGAGATA
This sequence comes from Bacteroidales bacterium, assembly GCA_022777485.1. GTDB lineage: Bacteria > Bacteroidota > Bacteroidia > Bacteroidales > Paludibacteraceae > Colicola. Next base: position 14,325 of record JALFGC010000027.1, on the reverse strand, counting down.
TGGAGCGCGCCGGAGTGCGCATAGATTGTCAGAAACTGAAGGAGGCAGAGGAGCAACTGACCGAGGAAGCCAATCATTTGGAGCAGTCTATTTATGAGATGGGAGGTCATGTCTTCAATATCAATTCTCCCAAGCAAGTGGGGGAGTTGCTATTTGAGCACTTGAAGTTGGATCCGAAAGCAAAGAAATCGTCTCGGGGTCAGTATAGTACCTCGGAAGATGTCTTGCAAGGGTTGCGGGACAAACATCCCGTGGTGGGTGCCATCTTGGAGTATCGAGAGTTGAAGAAACTGGTTTCCACCTATGTGGCGGCACTCCCCACCTACATCAACCCTTCTACGGGGAAGATACACACGACCTACCACCAAACTACCACCGCGACAGGACGGTTGTCTTCTTCCAATCCCAACCTTCAAAACCTCCCTATTCGTTCCGAGCGCGGTCGTTTGATTCGCGAGGCAGTGATTGCCGATGAGGGGTGCGTGTTCCTGTCTGCCGACTACTCGCAGATAGAACTTCGACTATTGGCACACTTATCGCAAGATGAGCACCTTCTTCACGCGTTCCGCACGGGGCAGGACATCCATGCGTGGACAGCGTCGAAGATATACCATGTGGCGCTATCGGACGTCAGTGCGGAGCAGCGTCGCCGCGCCAAGACTGCCAACTTTGGGATAATCTACGGTATCTCCGCCTTCGGTCTGTCGCAGCAGTTAGGTTGTACTCGCACAGAGGCGAAGCAACTGATAGACGACTACTTTGTAGCCTTTCCCAGCGTGAAGACCTATATCGCCTCCCAAAAAGCCTTTGCTCGTGAGCACGGTTATGCCATCACGCTATTCGGCAGGAAGCGCTATCTTCCCGGGATGGTATCTGAGAATGCGACTGTGCGCTCGTTTGCGGAGCGCAATGCCGTGAATGCACCGATACAAGGCACAGCCGCCGACATCATCAAGCGGGCAATGGTGCGTATCCACCAGCGATTACAAAAAGAACACCTGCACAGTCAGATGATTATGCAGGTGCACGATGAGTTGAACTTCAATGTGCCAATAGCCGAATTGGAGCGCGTACGGGCGTTGGTAGTCTATGAGATGGAGCATGCCGCCGAGTTGACTATTCCTCTTGTGGCGGCGTGCGGCGTCGGACAGAACTGGTTAGAGGCTCACTGAGCATGCGCCACCTTAGCGAATAAGGTAGGGGCAGTCATGGGGAAATTCCCCATATTCCTCGAATGTGTAGTTGAGAAAATTGTTCATAGGGATAGCCGCGCGGGCTATCTCTATTGCTTTATCCATGAAATCGGGTGCGCATACCTCGTCGTCGGAGAGCATGCAGGTGAAGGTGTAACTCTTGCGTTTGAGCCAATCGGCATGCACGAAGTCCGGGTCGAAGCCCACAGGGACTTTCTTCAGCATGTTGTCGGTGTCGAAATCGCCAAAGAACCGAGCGAATGTCGGTGTCTGCATGATTTCCTCCACCTCGTCGTAATTCGCCTCAATCTCTTTGCGCAGTGCTTTTAGCAGTTCCTTGCTCGGGTCCCAAATACCGCCGGAGAAGAGGCAGTGCCCGGGTTGCAGGTGCACATAGTAGCCTCCTCTCTGCGAATGTCGCCCACCCTGCGCGGCGACGAAGACCCCAAACCACTCCTTGTAGGGGGCTTTGTTCTTCGAGAAGCGAATATCACGATAGATGCGCCAGATACAGTCCTTGGCTTGGAGGTCGCGCACCGTGGGGTCGAACTCTGCAAGGCGATGGATGAACTCGGTGGAGAAGTCCACGAAGCGATTGTGGCAAACTTGGTACTCCGCCTTGTGTGCATTGAACCACTCACGGTCGTTGTGCAAAGCGAGTTGAGAGAGGAAAGAAAGAATCTCGTGCATATCATTCCATGGCTTTCAGGCAACGATGGAGTGCCTCTGTCCAGTAGGGAACGGGCACGCCAAAAGTCTCCTTGTACTTGGACTTATCGAGCACGCTGTAATGCGGGCGCGGTGTTTTGTATTGGTAGGCAGTGCTGAGAATAGGATTGACTTGGCATTGGATGGCGTCGTCGTGGAGGAGGTTGTACTGTCGGTGTATCTCGACGGTGAAGTCAAACCACGAGCAGACGCCTTCATTGGTGAAGTGGTAGATACCGGCGTGCCACTCGGGTGCCTCGATAACGGTGAAGATAGCTGCCGCGAGGTCCGCCGCGTAGGTGGGTGTGCCGACTTGGTCGAAGACGACACCCAGCGTGTCGCGCTCCAAGCCCAAGCGAATCATGGTCTTGACGAAGTTGTTGCCGTAGGGCGAATAGAGCCACGCTGTGCGGAGTATGACCGCGTCGGGACGGTGTGCGAGGAGTGTTTCCTCGCCAGCCAGTTTGGTTCGTCCGTAGGCGGTACGGGGTGCTACGGGGTCGCTCTCGCGGCAGGGAATCCATCCCTCGCCGGAGAAGACATAGTCGGTGCTGACATGAATGACCTTGGCGCCTGCTGTGGCAAGGTTCTCTACGGCTTCTGCATTGATACGCAGTGCGGTAGGCTCGTCCTCTTCCGCCTTGTCGACATTGGTGTAGGCGGCGCAGTTGACAATCAAGTCAATGGCATTGTCGCGCACGAAGGTATGCACCGCCTCTCGGCTGGTGATGTCGAGTTCCGCCACATCGGTGAAGAAATAGGTATGGACGGGATGTGCCTCGGATAAAGTGCGCATTTCGGTACCTAACTGACCATTTGCGCCTGTGATAAGAATTTGCATTGTTGGTTTTGGATTATGAGGCATTGCCGACCTGCGGACGACCTGCGGGAGACCTGCGGGAGACCTGCGGGAAATTTGCAACGACCCGCGATAGACCCGCGACAGACCCGCGACAGGCAATGCCTCTTATTTAGGTGTGATGAAGTATCAAAATATAGCGGGAAGGTCTTTGAGTAGCGGGTGTTTTTGGTCTTTCTCGGAGAGGATACGCTTCTCTGCGGGCACTTGCCAGTCAATGTTCAGTTCGGGGTCGCTGAGGAGCAGTCCACCATCCGCCTCTGGATGGTAGAGGTTGTCGCACTTGTAGGTAAAGACGGCTGTCTCGCTGAGGACGGAGAAGCCGTGGGCAAAGCCTCGTGGTATGAAGAACTGACGATGGTTGTCCGCGGAGAGTTCGACGGCATACCACTTGCCGTAGGTGGGGCTACCGTGGCGCAAATCAACCGCTACATCCAGCACCTTGCCGACGGTGCAACTGACTAACTTCGCCTGCGTGTATGGGGGGCGTTGGAAATGGAGTCCGCGCACGACGCCGTAGGAAGAACAGGACTGGTTATCTTGGACAAACTGCGCTGTGATACCCGCCTCGCGGTAGCGCTGTTCGTTGTAGGTCTCGCAGAAATAGCCGCGTGCGTCGTGGAACACCTGCGGTTCGATGACGAGTAGACCTTCGATGGGTGTTTTTATAACATTCATAATGTACGATTTTTTTTGACCGCTTCGCTGTCCGACCGCTTTGCTGAACGACCGCTTTGCTGTCCGACTGATTTAGTGTAGTATATCAGTCTTTCAGTGAACGCAGTGAGCGGTCTTTTGTCTTTCAGCGTAGCGGTCTGACAGTCGTTAGACGGTCTTTCAGCGCGTCAGCGCGGTCAATTACAATGCTTTGAGGGTTGCCAAGAGATAGTGGTAGAACTTCTGCACGGTGGCGATGTTCACGCGCTCGTCGGGGCTATGGGGGTGCTCAATGGTAGGTCCGAAGGAAATCATCTCCATACCCGGGTAGTTGCGCCCAATGATGCCGCACTCCAAGCCTGCGTGGATCGTGATGACGCGGGGCTCAGCGTGGAACTCCTGCTCGTAGACCTGCTTCATCACCTCCAAGATATACCCGTGGAAATTGGGTTTCCATCCCGGGTATGAGCCGCTGAACTGCACATCGGCGCCTGCGAGTGCGAAAGCGGATTGGATGATGGATTGCAGTTCCTCTTTGCGGGACTCGACAGAGGAGCGTGTCAGGCAGAAGACAGTGATTTTGCCCGCCTCGGTGCAGACCATGGCGAGGTTGTTGCTGGTCTCGACGATGTCGGGCATCTCGGGAATCATGCGATAGACGCCGTGGGGGCAGAGGGTGATGGCGTGGATGAGGAAGTCCTGCACATCCTCCGGCAGTTCGTGGTCGGGGCAGGAGACTTCTTCAGCGGTGAGGCTGATGTTGTCCTCCACGCCGTCAAACTCGCGGATGAAGAGGTCTTCGTAGTCGGCTACCAAATCGAGCAGTTCTTCTTTGCCCTCAGCGGGTATGGTAATGATTGCACTTGCTTCACGTGGTATTGCGTTTCGCAGGCTGCCGCCTTCGACCGTGGCGAGGCGTGCTTCGTAGTTCGCTACCGCGTCTTTGAGGAAACGGAAGAGCAGTTTGATGGCATTGGCGCGCTGCAGATGGATGTCGCAGCCGGAGTGCCCGCCTTTGCAGCCCTTGAGCGAGACTTTCAGCGCGATATCGCCCTGCTCGGTGGGAACAGGTTCGAAGTCGAAGGTCGCGGTAGTGTCCACACCTCCGGCGCAGCCGACATAGAGTTCGCCTTCGGACTCGGAGTCGAGGTTCAGCAAGGTCTTGCCTTGGAGCCATCCTCCTTTGAGGTCGAAAGCACCGTACATGCCTGTCTCCTCATCGACGGTAACGAGCACCTCCAAGGGCGGGTGTACGACGCTCTTGTCTGCGAGGATAGCCAATGCCGCAGCCACGCCGATACCGTTGTCCGCACCGAGGGTAGTGCCGTTGGCGGTTACCCACTCGGCGTTGTCCTCAATGTACGCCTCAATGGGGTCGGTCTCGAAGTTGAAGACTTTGTCTCCGTTCTTCTGGGGAACCATGTCCATGTGTCCTTGCAGAATGACTCCCGGGTGGTTCTCCATGCCCGGACTGGCGGGCTTGCGAATCAGCACATTGCCGATTTCATCGGTAAGGGTTTCTAATCCGAGGGACTTGCCGTAGTTCATCAGGAAGTCGTGCACTTGTTCTTTCTTACCGCTAGGACGCGGGATTTGCGTCAGGCTGTGGAAAGCCTTCCAAAGGCCTGTGGGTTGTAAGTTTTGCATACGTTTTGTAGGATTGGACCCTCCTCATCCCTCCCTACAAAGGGAGGGAACGAAGAGCCAGTTTTTATTGTTAAAAGTAATTCATTTCTTTTAGCGAACGAAGTGAGCGGTCTTTATCTTTCATAGACGAAGGTAATAGGTCTTTTATCCTTCATCCTTTATCCTTGATCCACAGTTACTTCTCCGCAGAGGTCTTTTTGGAGGAGGTCTTTGACTGTATCAGGGTCGTTGGGGTTTTCTCCGAGCAGGTACATCATCTTGGTCAGCAGTGCCTCAGTAGTGATGTCGTAGCCCGAAAGGACTCCCGCCTTGAGCAGGTTCATGGAGACGGCATATAGCCCCATCTCCACGGAGCCGGTGTTGCACTGGGTTTTGTTCACGATGATGATACCCCGCTCCACAGCGTCGTGCAGCAGTCGATAGAGCCACTCTGACGAGGGGGCATTGCCGGCACCGAAGGTTTCGAGGACGAGTCCTCGCAGCCCGGGGGCATTCAGCACCTGCCTTACAAACGCCTCTTGGATACCCGGGAAGAGTTTGAGCACGCCCACATTTTGGTCGGTTTTCACACGCAAGCGGAGCGGCAAAGAGGGGTTGTTGTAATGGATAAGGTGCGGTTGGTATGTGATGTGCACTCCTGCTTTGGCAAGCGGGGGGTAGTTGTAGGAGTTGAACGCCGAAAAATGCTCGGCATTGCGCTTGGTGGTACGGTTGCCACGGAAGAGTTTATCCTCGAAGAATAGTGTTACTTCGGGTACGATGGGGTTTCCATCTTCGTCTTTGGCAGCAGCAATCTCTATCGCTGTCAGCAGGTTTTCCTTGGCGTCGGAGCGTAGCGTTCCGATGGGCAACTGGCTTCCTGTGAAGACAATAGGCTTGTTGAGGTTCTCCAACATGAAGGACAACGCGGAGGCAGAGTATGACATGGTGTCGGTACCATGGAGGATGACGAAACCGTCGTACTCGGCATAGTGGTCGTATACGACATGCGCCATGCGTGCCCAATTCTCGGGATTGACATCTGACGAATCGAGCAGCGGGGTGAACGCCTCCATATCAATATGGATGTCGCTGGTGAAGAGTTCCGGGACGAAGGCTTTGAAGGTCTCCATATCCGCCGGATGGAGCGCTCCCGACTCTCTGTCGCGAACCATGGTGATAGTTCCACCCGTCAATATAACAAGGACTTTACTCACTTTTTTCATTTCGGCTGCAAAGTTACTAAAATCTATTGAATTTTCCAAATAAAAAAGGGTGTAAATACACTTTTTGGAGTAGTTTTGTTGCCAGAGTGCTATATTTTTGCCGTATCAAGTCTGTTTGGCACAGTTTTTGAGACTAAAAAAAATGGTTTGTATTGTTTACTTTATCTTGTATTTTTATCATCATGGAATCGACTCAGACAAATGTTTTGCTTGTTGATGGCGACATCAATTTAAGTACCGTTTTGGCGGATTACTTGTGTGCAACCAATTTTGCGGTGGATACCGTAGCCGATGGAATATCCGCACTGAATGCCATCAAGCAAAAGAAGTACGACATATGTTTATTGGAGTTGAACCTGCAAGGTGCGAGCGGTTATGAGGTGCTTCGTGGTTTGCGAGAGATTGGGAATCCCATTCCCGTGGTGGTACTGACGAGCCGCAGCAGTCGCGATGATATTATCCACGCTTTCGAGTTGGGCTGCGATGACTATGTGATTAAGCCTTTCTCAATGGATATTTTGATTCTTCGGATGAAGGCTATTCTTCGAAGATACCATGCCGGCGAGAGCCGTCCGGAGGTAGTTTACGACCTCAATGGTTATGTGTTTGACTCCGTTCACCAGACCTTTGCCGGTCGGCATATGTCTTCTCGCGAGAGCGATTTGTTGCTTCTGCTTTGCCGCAACCTCAACCAACTGGTGGAGAGACATGTTATCCTAAGCGCTCTATGGAAGACCGAAGACTATTTCTCTTCCCGCTCGCTATCCGTCTATGTGAATCACCTGAGAGGTTTTATCAACGAGACCGGTTATCGAATAATCGGTGTGCACGGGAAAGGCTACAAATTGGTTGATAATCAATAAAGGGTATTTCTACAAAAAACCTATACATAAACTATCGGGGCTACTGTTTTTCCCCCGTTCATAACACTGAAAACAATGCGTACTGACTCTGAACTGAGTGGCGTGTCCCTGTTAGGGAACAGCCATACCGCGTATCCTATGGACTACGCTCCCGAAGTGCTTGAGACCTTTGTGAACAAACATCCGAACAATGAGTATTTGGTTACTTTCCGTTGTCCGGAGTTCACTTCTTTGTGTCCTAAGACAGGGCAACCCGACTTTGCAACGATTTACATCTCCTACATCCCGCGTGAGAAAATGGTGGAGTCGAAGTCGCTGAAACTCTATCTCTTTTCTTTCCGCAACCACGGGGACTTCCACGAGGACTGCGTGAACATCATCATGAAGGACCTTGTGAAGTTGATGGACCCAAAGTACCTCGAAGTAACGGGTATCTTCACCCCCCGCGGCGGGATTAGTATCTATCCCTTTGCCAACTATGCCGACGCAGCGCACGAGGGGCTGAAGCAGCAACGACTGTTACGGCAATTTGACAACTTGAGAATCTGAGAATCGTTACTCTCTCATTATTTACAAAATTCAAACGCAAGTTATGAAAGATTCAATTATTGTGCTTTCCGGTGGTATGGATAGTACTACCCTACTCTATGAATATCAGTCGCGTATTGCACTGGCAGTTAGTTTTGACTATGGCAGCAACCACAATCAACGGGAGTTGGCGTTTGCCGCTTTGCATTGCGAGCGATTGGGTATCAAGCACCTGATTATCCCCTTGGATTTTATTCATCAGTATTTCCATAGTTCGTTGCTCTCGGGCGCGGAAGCAGTGCCGGAAGGTAACTACGACGATGAGAACATGCGTTCGACGGTAGTTCCTTTCCGCAATGGTATCATGCTGGCAGTAGCGGCAGGGTTAGCCGAAGACAATGGTTTGCAGCAGATTATGATGGCGAACCATGCCGGCGACCATGCTATCTACCCCGATTGTCGTCCTGCTTTTGTTCAGGCGATGGACGAAGCCGTGCACGCCGGCACCTACAACGGTGTTCGGCTGTTCACCCCCTACACGAATCTGACTAAGGGAGAGATAGCCCGCCGCGGGAAAACTCTCGGCATCGACTATAGCGAGACATGGAGTTGCTACAAGGGGGGCGAGCACCACTGCGGCAAATGCGGCACCTGCACCGAGCGCATAGAAGCCTTACAAGAAGCAGGGGTGGAGGACAATACGATATATGAATAAACACGAAGTTTGTAACACGAAGTTTGTAACACAAAGTTAATATGTATTATGTTCAAAAGACGCTGACTATTTCGGCGGCACACAATCTGAATCTCAGTTATGAAAGCAAGTGCGAGGCATTGCACGGGCACAACTGGGTTATCACCGTCTTCTGCAAGTCAGAGACGCTGAATCAAGACGGTATGGTAACTGACTTCACCCATATCAAACGGATAGTCAAGAACACCTTCGACCACAAGTATATCAACGAAGTGCTGGATGTCAATCCCTCTGCGGAGAACATCGCCCGCTGGATATGCGACCATGTGGAGAATTGCTACAAAGTGTCTGTGCAAGAGTCGGAAGGCAATGTAGCGATATATGAGAAGGAGTAGAATGAAGGATGTATCGGATTAACGAGATTTTTTATTCTTTGCAGGGAGAGGGATACCACAGCGGTATGCCTGCGGTGTTTGTGCGGTTGAGCGGCTGCAACCTGCGATGTCCGTTCTGCGACACTGATTTTTCAGCGTACCGTGAGATGAGCGCGGTGGAGATAGCGGCAGCGGTGAAGACCTGCTCGGAGTCCTTTTTGGAGGGGGCGAGCAAGCCGCTGATAGTCCTCACCGGCGGAGAGCCGGCATTGCAGGTGGACGAAGCCTTGTTAGCGGCACTCCACGGCACGGGCATGTCCGTGTGCATAGAGACCAACGGCACGCATTCGCTTCCCGCGGGCATTGATTGGATTACCTGCTCACCCAAAGCGGGCACCAGGCTTGCGCTCACAGAGGCAGACGAACTGAAAGTGGTGCTGACAGAGGGCGTGGAGCCCGAGCAGTGGGTGCAGCAGATTAGGAGCAAGCACCTATTTCTGCAGCCCTGCTCCTGCCAAAACACCGAGCAGGTGGTTGAATATGTGCTTCGGCACCCGCATTGGCGTCTGTCGCTACAAACGCACAAGTATCTACATATTCGCTAACTCATTGGTATATAATCCGTTCGATAGGGCGGAGCGGAAAGAAAAGGCACTACCCGGCAAGTTGACTTGTCGGGTAGTGCTTTTGTTAATGTGGTTACATGCGAAAATTGGACAATTTGCAAAGTATTTGCAGATGGAAGGTAAAGACTCGGTATCTTCTCGAAAGGCTCTCGAAAGAGACTCGAGAAGCACTCGCTTATGTTATGGTAATGTTACGGTAATGTTCCGATAATGTTCCGATAATGTTCCGATAGCATCTCGAGACCGTTTTGTGGAAAATTTGGGATAATTTAGGGGCTGATTCGGGATAAATTTGTCAAAATCAAGAGCGTGTTTTTGTGGTGATTTTTGGGAAATTTGGACAATTATGGGAAGGTTGGAAACGGGGGAAGTGGCTGAGCGAGAAGTACGGCATGCGCGCAAAAAAGCATTTCTCGGGGGTATTTTGATTATTTTTACGATTTTTCTTGCGTATGTCAAAAAAAAGCAGTAACTTTGTCCGCTTTTTGAGAGTTTGTAATTACCGCAGGCGAGACGCCCGCGTCCTCCGTGAAAAATTAAGGTACAATCATATACAATGCAAAAGATTAGGAACATAGCGATTATCGCGCATGTGGACCACGGGAAGACTACGCTCGTGGACAAGATGCTGTACACGGCTCATCTGTTTCGCGAGAACGAGCAGAAAGGCGAGTTGATTCTGGATAACAACGACCTTGAGCGCGAGCGAGGCATTACCATCTTGGCGAAGAATGTGTCGATAGACTATAAAGGTTACAAAATCAACATCATAGACACTCCGGGGCACGCGGACTTCGGCGGCGAAGTGGAGCGCGTGCTGAACATGGCAGACGGCGTGTTGCTGCTGGTGGACGCCTTTGAGGGTCCGATGCCACAGACTCGATTCGTGCTGCAAAAGGCGTTGGAACTAAACCTGAAGCCGATTGTGGTGATTAACAAGGTGGACAAACTGAACTGCCGCCCCGACGAGGTGCAGGAAGAGGTGTTCGACCTAATGGTGAACCTGAACGCGACCGAGGAACAACTTGATTTTCAGACGATTTACGGCTCTGCGAAGAATGGTTGGATGAGTACGGATTGGCGCAAGCCGACGACCGATTTGACGGCGTTGATGGACGCGATAATCGAGTATATCCCCGCTCCGGAGGAGTTGGAAGGCACGCCGCAGATGTTGATTACCTCGCTGGATTACAATGCCTATGTGGGTCGAATCGCGGTGGGGCGCGTGCACAGAGGTGTATTGAGAGATGGCATGAATGTGTGCCTTGCGAAGAAAGACGGGACGATGGTGAAGACGAAGATAAAGGAGTTGCACACCTTCCAAGGCATGGGACATGTGAAGACGGATGTGGTGAAGAGCGGCGATATATGCGCGCTGATAGGTATTGACGGCTTCGAGATAGGCGACACGATATGCGACTACGAGCAGCCGGAGGCGCTGAAGCCGATTGCGATAGATGAGCCGACGATCTCGATGGTATTCACCATCAATGACTCGCCGTTCTTCGGTAAGGAGGGCAAGTTCGTAACGAGCCGCCACATTCAAGAGCGACTGAACAAAGAGTTGGAGAAGAACCTCGCGTTGCGCGTAGAGCGCGGTACGGACGAGAACTCGTGGCATGTGTTCGGTCGCGGTGTGCTGCACCTGAGCGTGCTGATAGAGACCATGCGCCGCGAGGGGTATGAGTTGCAAGTGGGTCAGCCGCAGGTGATATTCAAAGACATAGACGGGGTGAAGTGTGAGCCCGTGGAGATGCTGACGGTGAACACGCCGGACGAGTGCAGCGGCAAAATCATTGAGTTTGTATCGACGCACAAGGGGGAGATGACGAAGATGGAGATGGTGAACGACCGCGTGCAGTTGGAGTTCCTAATACCATCGCGCGGTATCATGGGTATGCGCACCTATGTGATGAATGTGAGCGCGGGCGAGGCGATTATGGCGCACCGTTTCTATGAGTATCAGCCGTACAAGGGCGAAATAGTGAAGCGCAACAACGGTTCGCTGATAGCGATGGAAAGCGGCACGGCATACGCCTACGCGCTGGACAAACTGCAAGACCGCGGACGGTTCTTCATCTACCCGGGCGAGGAAGTGTACGCGGGGCAGGTGGTAGGCGAGAACAGCAAGGAAGGCGATATCGTGATAAATGTTACGAAATCGAAGAAACTGACGAACATGCGTTCGAAGTCGGCGGATGACAAGGCTGTGTTGCCGCCGCCAGTGATTTTCTCGCTGGAAGAGGCGCTGGAGTACATCAAAGAGGATGAGTATGTGGAGGTTACGCCGACGCACATGCGTATCCGAAAGATTATCCTTGACGAACTGGAGCGGAAAAGAGCGGGGAGGGGATAGGACCGTCTTACGACTATCGGACCGCGCGTTGCGCTGAAAGACAAAAGACCGCTCGCTTCGCTCGCTGAAAGACTGATATGGTCATAGAGTGGTTAGCAGATATTAAATAGTGAATAGAGAGTGCAAACGATTAAGAGTTAAAAACGAAACTATCATTAAAAATTATACAATATGCAAATTAACCAAAGTGAAATGAAAGACTTGCAGGCAGTGTTGACGCTGACCGTAGAGCCTGCAGATTATCAAGAGAAAGTTCAAAAAGACCTGAAGCAGATTCGCCAAAAGGCGAATGTACCGGGATTCCGCCCGGGTATGGTGCCGATGGGACTGGTGAAAAAGATGTACGGCAAGGGCGTGCTGGCAGATGTGCTGAACAAAGTGGTCGGCGAGCAACTGAGCAAGTACATTGATGACAACAACCTGAAAGTGCTGGGGGACCCGCTGCCAAATAACGATTTGACTCCCAACATGGACTTGGACAACCAAGACACCTTCACCTTCGCCTTCGACATTGCTGTTGCTCCTGAGTTCGATGCGAAACTGAACGGACACAACAAACTGACGCAGTATGTGATTACCGTTACCGATGAGATGGTGGACAAGCAGGTGAACTCCTACGCAGAACGCTTCGGCGAATATGTTGATGTAGAGGCCGTGCAGGACGGCGACATGCTGAAAGGTTTGCTCACTGAGCAGAAAGAAGGTGGTATCGTAAAAGAAGGTGCTGTGCTGATGCCCGCTTACATGAAGGACGATGCGCAGAAAGCACTCTTCCAAGGTGCGAAGAAAGGCGATGTAGTTACCTTCAACCCGACAGCCGCTTACGGCAGCGAGGTAGAAGTGTCGTCGCTGGCAGGTATCAGTAAAGAGGAAGCGAAAGACCTGACTTCGGACTTTACCTTTGAAATTCAGACCATTACGCGCCACCAGCCTGCGGCTATCGACGGCGAGTTGTTTGCGAAAGTGTATGGCGAGAACAACGTGAAGGACGAGGCAGACTTCCGCGCTCGCGTGAAAGCCGAGATAGAGGCGAACATGGCAGAGGATACAAAATACAAATTCGGACTGGACGCCAAGGCAGCCGTTATGAAGAAGATGGAGGGCCTGCAGTTCCCCGAGGCATTCCTCAAACGTTGGGTGCTCGCGACGAACGAGAAGATGACCCAAGAGGAATTGGACAAGGACTTCCCGAAGATGTTAGAGGAACTGAAGTGGCACCTTGCAAAAGACCAACTGATGAAGGCTTTTGAGGTGAAGGTGGAGAAAGAAGATGTAGAGGCTTATGCGCGCGAGGTGGCTCGCATGCAGTTCATGCAGTACGGCTTGATGCACGTGGAGGACGCTTACTTGGACAACTTCGCACAGGAGATGCTCAAGAAGGAAGACCAACTGCGCGGCATCGTAGAGCGCGTGGCAGAGAACAAGATTTACGAGGCACTGCGCGGCGTAGCCAAGGTGGAAGAGAAAGCCATCAGCCACGAGGACTTCGGAAAACTGTTTGCGTAAATTAGAGACCGCGCTACGCGCTGTCAGACCGTCTTACGACTGTCGGAACGCTATCGCTGACAGACCGCTCACTACGTTCGCTGTCAGACTGATATACAATCGGATAGTAAATAAGTCGGGCAGCGAAGCGGTCGGATAGCGTGCGGGGACGCTTGCGTACTCGGACAGCGAGCGGACAACGAAGTGGTCAAAAAAACATCCATTATGCGGATACATTTTATTGCCATCGGCGGCGCTGCCATGCACAATCTGGCGATGGCGGTTGCTGCAAAGAAAGGGTATGTGGTGACGGGGTCGGACGATGAAATCTTCGACCCCGCTCGCACACATTTGCAGGAGGCAGGTTTGCTTCCCGCCGAAATGGGGTGGCACCCCGAGCGTATCACAGCCGATATAGATGCCATTATATTAGGTATGCACGCGCGCGAGGACAACCCCGAGTTGGTGCGGGCACGCGAGTTGGGACTGCGGATTTATTCCTTCCCCGAGTACCTGTACGAGCAGACGCGCGACAAGGTGCGGATTGTGGTGGGCGGCAGCCATGGCAAGACCACGACGACTTCGATGATACTCTATGTGTTGCAACGCTTGGGTATCGAGGCAGACTATATGGTGGGGGCGCAGATAGAGGGTTTTGAGCGCATGGTGCGTCTTTCGGACACTGCGAAGTATGCCGTCTTTGAGGGCGATGAGTACCTGACTTCGCCGCTTGACCTGCGGTCGAAATTCCTATGGTATCATCCGCATGTAGCGATACTGACGGGCATCGCGTGGGACCATATCAATGTGTTCCCCACCTTCCCGCAGTATGTGGATACGTTCCGCAAGTTTGTGGATTCGTTTGAGTCCAACGGGAAGTTTATCTATTTTGCCGGCGATGAGAACCTGCGCGACATAGCCGAGCACGCCCGCCCCGACATTACGGCGATTCCCTACGAGGCGTATAGCGGCGAGGTGCCTATGCAGGTGTTCGGCAAGCACAACATGCAGAACCTGCAAGCCGCCTGTCTTGCTTGTCAACAGATAGGCATTGCTGCGGACGATTTCTACCGCACGATTAGCACCTTCACGGGTGCAAGCAACCGTTTGGAGAAGATTTGCGAGACCGA
>JALFGC010000026.1 GCA_022777485.1 Bacteroidales bacterium | reverse complement strand
CGTTGGTGGAAGCCACGGTCTGTACGAGGTAGGGCATTTCCATCTCTGCTGTCATCATATAGAGACGCAGCGTAGAACCATCCACTGCATAGAGCGTGGTGTCGTTCAGCGTTGTTGCATCCTCATCGGCTATCATACCTTCCTCTGCGTTGTACGCAGGGATAACCACCGTGTGGTATGCCAACTCATAAGCACCTACATCTGCGCGCGGACCTTGCGGACGGTTGTTGCCATCGTGGTCTACCTCTACGAAAGCGCTGTCCGTACCTGCATTCAGCAATGCCGATTGGCGCTTGATATGGAAGTCAGCGGCCTCCAACTCAGCGAGGAACACTGCCTTGTCCTCCTCTGCCGTCGTTGCATGAATAGCACCAACGAACGAGGGCACTTTCACAAAGTGAGGACCTACTAAGCACTTGCCTTCGGGTTTCTCTGCACCCTCAGCTACCTCAAAGTCGCCGTTCGTTTTATTGGAAGCAAACTGTACATTGCTGTTAGCTACCTCTGCATCCACCGAAAGTTTCCATCCCTTGTCGGTAGGGATGGGGTTGTAAGTATAGTTGTTGAGCGCAAGTACATTGGAGCCCGCAACACCACCAAGACTGGTCGGAGTTGCTTCTGTTTCATCTGTAAAGCATGCCCACACGATGTTGTTGCAAACTTCTACAGCGCCAACAGCCTTATTAACATATACGTTACCTACATTGTAAACAACAGTGTTGTTGTTAAATTTCCCAGGTTGAACTTTTGCGGATGTTTGACCCGTATTATTGTAAATTAAACAATTGGTTACATAACCGTAGCCGTTACCACCATTATCGTGTAGAGCACCACCTGCTACAAGTACACCTTTGGCATCCCGCGCCGTGTTGTTATAGAAGGTGCACGCATCAATATAGTTTTTGCCCTTTCCTTGATAGTTGATAGCCCCACCACGAATGGTAGAGGTGTTCCCACGGAAAACGCAATGCTCTATATGTGTCTCTTGATTTTCGATAGTATTAACGTGAATAGCACCGCCACCATTTGTATTTGTTTCTTGCGAGTTGTTCTCGAACAAGCAGTAGGTGATATAGCCGGCATCTACCAATGCGGCACCACCACCTGCTTTGGCGTTATGGTTGTTGCGCAGGATAGAGCGGGTCAGCGTCATGTTGGGGCGCATACGGATAGCACCACCGCAGTTGGCTATAGCTTCACCGTGCTCTAAGATGAAACCATCCACAATTATCGGTTGTTCATAGGCTTTCTTCGGGGCATTCAAGCAAGAGATAGAGTCGCTGCCGTTGATGATAGTGGGATTAGCGAACTCCCACGGCTGTCCGCCTTCTACCACGGCGCGGTCTTCGATGGAAGTCTCGGTGCCTGCAAAACTACCATAGATGCTGACCGAGTCTTTCAGGGCAATCGTAACAGGGATGTTGTAGGTACCAGCCTTCACCCATACTACGGTCTGACCCGTCTCATCCTCTTTGGCTTTGTTAATCGCCTTCTGGATGTTCTCCATGGCATTGTCCCAACTCGAGCCCGTGCTGTCGCCTACGGCATTCGGTGCTACATAGACTACGCCCGCGTTGAGCGACAGCGCGCCCAATAGCAGACCAATCGAAAGAATTAGTTTTTTCATAGGTATTATGTTGTTAGTTAGTTGTTGATTCTACGAATAGGTTAAAGTGAGACTCAATGGTCTATCACGAAGGCTTTAATGGTCTTTTAATGGCTTTTAATGGTCTTTAGCGGAGCCAAAAGCACTCCCATGGCAACTATTAATGAATAATTAACGCTAATTAACGGAGTTTATCCCACCCATTATTGCCAAACAGTTTTCAAGTTTCGAGTCTCAGGGAGCACTTGAAACCTGAAACCCGAAACTTGGAACCCGTCTCTTTTATTGCATCAGAACTTTTTGTCCGCCTACAATATATATATTGCCTGCTTGCAACTCGCCTACGCGCTGCCCCAGCAGGTTATATACCTCGCCTGCCTGCAACGCAGCCTGAATATCCAGCGGCGCCTTCTCCGTGTTCTCGAAAGCAGAACCAATGCCGCCACTTACATACTCATAAGCGCCTACATCGTACTTGCCTGCCTCGCGTGCCGTACCAAGGATGTCGGTAGTAACGAGTGCTAAATCTATACCTTGGTCAATAAACTCAGAGCCGGAGGTAAGTGCAAAATTAGCATTGAGCACCTTCTCGTATTTAGCCGTCCGCTCTGCAGGCACAACGCCGAAGGTATCCGTAGGAGCCTCAAAACCCATATTAGCCTCTACTATCGCAACATTATTATTGATAACAATCTTGTTTTCATCGGTTTGTTTAATCTCATTCTGCGTAAAGTTGTTCGAAACGGTACAACCTGTGCCCTCAGTTGTTTTAGCGAAATTGAAACTTGCAGAAGTAAAGGTAGGTGTCTGATCGGTAGTACCATTTGCCTGCACCTTGTTTCCCCAAACGATATTATTGGCCACAACAGCCTTTGCCACATTGGACGCTACATTTACACGACCATAGTTGAAGCAAATGGTATTGTTGGCAAACAAGAGTGGCATGATGTGAGTTACAGCAGGATATTTTTTCGAAGCATTTACTACACAGCCATTGTTATAAATCACATTGTTCGTAATTATGCTATAGTTTGCAGCCCCTTCATAGATGGCAGCCCCATCAACTGCGGTATTTAGGTACATTTTGCAGCGGTTAATAGTAACCGTATCCGAACAATTGGCATGCATATAGACTGCGCCACCATTCTTTGTAGCCACATTGTTTGCAAAGGCACAATTCTCTGCGACAACATCTTTTGCATTTGTGGTGTTGATAAACAACGCACCACCATTGACTGCTTTATTTCCATCAAATGTGCAACCTGTTGCATTAAGTGCAATCGCTTGCACCTTAGAGATAGCACCACCACCATTAGAAGTATTGGTAGCCTCGTTGTTTTTGAAATCACAATCTTTTATGGTTACGCTCAACCCTGTCTTCGTACCACCTATACGGATAGCACCACCATTAGCCGCTGTATTCCCTTCAAATAAACACCCCTCAATAGTGGCACTACCATCGTACACTAATATAGCACCACCGTCACCTGTTGTAGAGTTATTTTTGAAAGTGCAATACTTAATGTTGTTTGTTGCATGAGGTCTATAAACACCGCCGTTACCTGTGTGTTTAGAATTTTGAATGGTCAAACCAGTCAAGTCAACGCCAGATAGTAAATCATTTTTAAACAAGCGAATAGTGCTTGTTTCCGATTGCACTACATTGAGAATCGTAGGATTGACATAGTCATAGGGTTTGTTGTTTTGCTTTTGGGGAGCAGTAGCGTATGTCTCGGTACCTGCAAAACCGCCTATCAACTTAGTGTTTGCTTTCATGTCATATGATTCCGTAAAATCGTATGTACCTGCTGCGAACCAAAACTCACCTGTGGTTGGGAGTTTTGCAACACCCGTAGTATCAAAACTAATCACCTTTACATTAGGTGAGGTCTCTTTGATTTTAT
The DNA here is from genome assembly GCA_022777485.1 of Bacteroidales bacterium. GTDB lineage: Bacteria > Bacteroidota > Bacteroidia > Bacteroidales > Paludibacteraceae > Colicola. The sequence continues at coordinate 12,143 of JALFGC010000026.1, read as the reverse complement.
TAATCGCAGCATCCGTCCACACAGCATCGCCCGCCTTACCTGTTTGTACAAGGTAATCAACTGCGCTTGCAGAAATCACTCCGCACAGGAGCGCACTTGCTAAAAAGAATAGTTTTTTCATAAGAATTAGTTTTTAAGTTAGTTAGTTTATGAATTAGTTTTTAGTTAGACATTGCCAATTTATATCGCCGCATTGGGGTTCCTCTGTGTGTGTTTTCTCTTATTCCGTAGTATTTTCCCTCGTCTTGCGTGGGTGTATCCTCCGCCCCGTTTCCCCCTTCTCTCTGCAAGGGCGTAGCCCGCGCAAGGATTGTCTGACAGAGCATAGCCGCTAAAAGACTGCGCAAAGATACAACAAAAAGAGGATAAAGAGGTCAGAAATCGTTCGAATTTAGGTATAGTATCGTTCGCAACTCTGCGGATGTTTGTGCTATGTAGGTATAAAAACAAACTTTTTGCAATGCGTACTTGGTAAAAAACACCGATGAATACGGAAGAAATCGGAAGAAACCCTCAAAAGCATGTTTTACAACATATTTTTGCGACTTGCAGGCTCTGAGTGTTTTCTTTCGGCAATACGGCCACCCCGTAAAACAATTATTCCACTTCGGTCCCTCCTCATCACCTATATAATCTTTAACAAGTAATGACTGTATGCTTAACCATGAGTTTTTCAAAAATAGTCCTTGGGGGAAGGAAGTCTTTGCCTATCTCGCTTCGGTATTCCTATTTGGCAGATGTGCTGTCTTTTGTGTTTGGGATGGAAGTCTTGGGAAATTTGGACAATTTTTCAATGATAAAGGCGGGCGTCCTTGAGGGTCGTTTATGGGTTCGGTCGGGAGTCGTTTTAGTCTCGCTTATGTTACGGTAATGTTACGGTAATGTTACGATAATGTTCCGATAATGTTATGGTATGATTTAGGAACCTTCTCGGGAGTTGTTCGAGGGGTATTCGGGTGCGGTTGATGGAGAAGGGGTATTGGAAAAATGGATAATCTATGGGGAGGGTGGGATGTTCGAAATAAGATACATAGACATCCAAACGAAGATGATTTTTCATTTCAACAAAAGTTTCCCAAAATGTGCGGCTCCCGACAAGTTCCCGACAACTTCCCGACTTGTCGGGATAAACAGGGATAAAACTTCCGACCGCACCTCCTTGACAGTAGCCCCTTCCCGACCAGTCCCGATTTAATCGGGATAAATCTCAATAAATCTCGGCTTGCATTTTTTTTGAAAAATTAATGGTTAATTATACGGTAATTACACGTTATAAAAAATCAATTACATGTTGTACAGGTGAAAATCATATTTAACGGACAGTATTATTTGCATATGTCGAAAAAAAGTAGTACCTTTGTCGCCGATTTGGAATCGATAAATAGTTTTACAGATTATGGTTAAAACAAGGTTGCGGATAATAGGCATATTGTGTTGCTGTTTGCAGTGCGCGTGGGGGCAGGAGGCGATGTCCAATCCTGAGATGGAGACGGCATTCCGGCAGTTGGAGACGCGCTTCGAGGAGCGCGACCGCACGCTGCAGGAAGACCTGAAAACCTACCTGCAAGCATTCCCCTACACGACTTTCAAAGACGAGGTGTGTTTCATGCAGGGCGTGCTCTATGCCGAGCAGGGGAAATGGAAACAGTCTGCCAAAGCCCTCGAGCAGGCAGATTTTCGGGCACTCTCTCGTCGCCATCAGACGGATTATCAGTTTTACAGGGGGTATGTCAACCTAATGCTACAGGAGTACGAGCGTGCCCTCACCTACTTCTCCATCTTGCGCAGTACGCCGAGCGGCTATACGCAGAAGGCTGCCTACTATTGGGGCTACTGCCAGTACAAGTTACGCCGCTACGACCAAGCACTCCCCGCTTTCCTCTCTTTGGAGGGAGCACGCGATTATCGGGCGACCATCCCCTATTTCATTGCACAGTCGTACTATGCCTTGGGCGATTTTGTCGAGGCGCAAGCGCGTGCGGAGGCTTTACTTTCCTCGGGAGACTCACCCGCTGAAGAAGGCGAGTTGCACCGTATGCTGGGAGAAATCTACTACCGCAAGGGCGACTACAAGCAGTCGGTGAACCACCTGAAAGCCTACGCGCAGGCGGCGAAAGCAGCCAAACAGCCCCTTGTGCGCAACGATATCTACCTCCTCGGTATGGCGGAGTATCAAACAGGCGCATACGAAGAAGCGGTCAACGACCTCAAGCAGACCCTCGATAAAACGGGAAGCAAGCAGAAGCAAGAGAAAGACACCATCTCCGAGAGCGCCTACCTGACGATAGGGCATGCCTATCGGCGTTTGCAGCGGCAAGAGCAAGCCAAACTCGCCTACCAAGCAGCGGTCGGGTTGTCGCTGACGCCGCGAATCAGCGAAGAGGCGCTTTACAACTACACCCTCTGCACCTACGAGCACTCTTCCGCCTTGGGAGAGAGCGTCAAAGCCTTTAACGCTTTCCTCAAAAAATACCCGAAGAGCCGCTACAAAGATGAAGTCTATTCCCTTTTGTGCGACGCTTTCATGCGCTCAAAGAACTACCAAGCAGCCCTCAGCGTACTGGACTCGCTTTCGTCTACCGGCGGGGACTCGGAGAGGTTGGCAGAGACCAAGCAATACCTTCGCTACCAGTTGGGTGTGGACGCCTTCCTGCAAGGGAAGATGGAGAAATCCCGAGAATGGATGACGGCGGTGATAGATAGTGGTCAGAAGTCAGGGGTTAGTGGTCAGGGGTATACCACCGAGGCGTACTACTGGCGGGCAGAGGCAGCGTATCGGCTGCACGACTACGCGAGCGCAGCACAAGACATGGAGGCTTTTCTCGCGCAACCCAAGGCGCAGCAATCTGCCAACTATCAAGCAGCAGAGTACCTATACGGCTATACCATGTTCGCACTTCATCGCTACGACGAGGCGGCGAAGCATTTCGTGCGCTACATTGACCGGATACCGGCTGCTGACCCCACCTATGCCGACGCGCTCAACCGATTGGGAGACTGCACCTTCAATGCACGCGATTTCCAAAGCGCCATCGCCTACTACGGGCAGGTGATTGACCGTAATGCCACAGGCTCCGACTATGCGACCTTCCAGAAAGGATATGCACAGGGACTGCTGCATAAGTACACCGAGAAAATCAACACCATGCAGACGCTCGTTGCGCGCTACCCAAAGTCCGACTACGCGGACGACGGCTTGTACGAGATGGCACGCGCGCAGTTGCAGTTGGAGGATGAACCCACTGCCATACAGACTTACGAGACCCTGCTTCAGACTTACCCCAACAGCAACCTCGCGCGCAAGGCAACGCTGGAAAGAGCCATGCTCTATGGTAACCTACGCCGAACGACGGAGGCGATTGCTGCTTACAAAGCAGTCATCGAACGCTACCCCGCCACCGACGAGGCGTATGCCGCGCTCGACGCGCTTGAGGCACTGTATGTGGAGACTAACAACATTGCAGAATACCTCGACTACACCAAGCAACTGAGCAAGATGAACATGCAGGTAACCACCGCCGACGACTCGCTCTCCTACGCTGCCGCGGAACTGCAATATATGCAAGGCAACTACCCCGCTGCGGCTACCTCACTGAGCGCGTACCTGAGTACCTATTGCACAGGCGGGCGCTACTGCACTACCGCGCAACAGCAGTTGGCGGATGCCTACTACCGCCTCATGCAGCCCGAGGACGCTCTTCGCGAGTATAAGACGCTCGCAGAGATAGCGGGAAACCCCTACATGGAAGAGGCGTGCATGCGCGTGGCAGAACTGAGTTACGACGCAGCAGACTACAACACTGCCCTTGACTATTTCTACCGCCTGCTCTCACAAGCCTCCTCTACCGAGAACGCCGACATTGCGAGGCTGGGTATCCTACGCTGCTCGTATTTCCTCGGACAACACCGCGCGACGATAGACATTGCCGCACAAATCATCGCCGATTATAGCGCAGACAGCAAGGCTCCGGTCGTAGCAGAGGCACGATACAACCGCGCCAAGGCGTATGTGGCGTTGGAGCAATGGACTAACGCCGTAGAAGACTTGCAGGTGGTGGCTGAGGAGGTGCGCACCGCCAATGGAGCAGAGGCGAAATACCTGCTCGCAGAGTGCTATTTCGCAGAGAACGACTTGGATAAGGCGGAAGCCGAAATCATGTCGTTCGCGCAGATGAACACACAGCAACAGTACTGGCTCGCCCGTGCACTCATCCTGCTGGCGGACATCAACACCCGCCGAGGAGATACCTTCCAAGCGCAGCAATACCTGCTCTCGCTGCAAGCCAACTACCAACCTGCCGGCGACGACGACATCGCCGAGCGCATAGCAAGCCGACTGGAGGAATAGGACCCACCCCATCCCTCCCTACAAAGGGAGGGGGAGTAGTCTGAGGATTCTGAATGGTCTGATTATTCTGATTATTTTGTATAATGATGATGAAAACGATGAAGCGATATATTGCCCTTTGGGGGTGCCTGCTTGCCATCATGGCGGCTATGGCACAGAACGATACCACGCTCAACCGTAATGTAACCGTAGAGCGAGAATTCCGACCCGTAGTGCAGTCTGCGGGTAAGATTAACCAAAAGCCCGTTATCATAGAGACTACGCTGACTACACACCCCGTGGCGTACTCCGACTACAACGCGCTGCTCAGCCCCGCGTTCAACACCAACGACCTGCTGAGCCAACCCACACGCTTTGCGGAGCCTACGCCCGTACACGGATATGTGCGCGCTGCTATCGGGCATACGAACACCCTCTTCGACTTCCGCTACACACTCAACGGACTGAACAACAGCGGGAAGAAAGCCAAAGACCAACTCGATGTCTATGCTAACCACCGTGCAGAATGGGGCAGACGCGCCAATAGCCGCACACGCCTCGGCTTTCAGTTCGGGCACAGTTTCTCCACATGCCAACTCTATTTCGGCTTGGAGGGACGCAACCGCTTCTACACCCGCCACGGACGCTACTTCGACCCCGCTACGGAGACGCTGACGATAGACAAGCCGAGCCAACTGCTACCGGAAGACAAGCAGACGACATGGGGCATGGACGCCTTTGTGGGCGTGAAGAGCAACAAGAAGCAGGACTTCCAATACAAGGTGCAGGCGGGATACACGCTCTTTGCCCTGCCGCAATACGCCACCGAGCACCAAGTGCACTCCCTTCTCAACCTCGGTTATACGATGCGGCGCCACCGCATGGGTGCTAACCTATCGGCTATCAACGCCTTTATCAGCACCGATGCCGTTGCTGACTCGCTGTACAACCCTCGGCATGTCATTCGCATGGAGCCCTACTACGCCTACGGCGGCAAGCGCTTCAATATCCATGTAGGCATGAACCTTGACCTGAATATCGGTCGGGGACAGTTGTTGTCGAGCATGGAGAATGTGTCGTTTGCACCCTCGCCCAATGTGCAGATGGAAGGGCAAATCGCCAAGGAATGGCTCACCATCTACGGTGATTTCCGCGGCAAACTGAGCACAGGTATCTACCAAGCCTATATGGAGAGCATGCCCTACCGTTCCTTGTCGAACGGTATTACCTCGCACCATCCGGCGGGATACATACCCGTGGATGGAACAATAGGCTTCCATATCAAGCCCTACCGCGACCTGCTCATTGATATCTACGGCGGCTACGCCTACGAAATCAATCAGATTACCCTTATCGCCACGGCAGCCGACTTCACGGGTGCCTCGGGCGTGTTCCACCGCACAGGCGACTTCGTCTATGCTTATTCCGACTACGGGCGCGGCAAGATTGGCGCGGACTTCCACTACCACTATCAGGACATTATCCAAATCCACCTTGGCGGCAACTACTATTTCTGGGACTGCTTCCGCCATGAGGCGATACCTGCAGACTACCGGCAGTTCTTTGCAGATACAGAAGGAAAGATGCCGGACGATGAGATTTACGGACGCGCTAACTGGGACATCCACCTGCGCATAGACGGACGCATAGACGAACACTGGTCGCTCTATTCCGAGAACTTCTTTTCCGGCAAGCGATTGGCACTGACCACCATCGGCACCAAGACCCTTAAGCCGACCGTGATACTGAACCTCGGTTGCCAATACGAGCAAGACAACTGGACGACATTCCTGCAACTGAACAACTACATCCACCGCCACAACGATATCTACTACGGCTACCAATCCGAAGGTATCAACTTCCTCCTCGGCGGGAGTTACAAGTTTTGAAAAGACCGCGCTGCGCGCTGAAAGATGAAAGACCGCTCGTTACACTCGCTAAAAGATAAAGGACAGATTACCTTTAATGATACTAAACTAATTTCCTCACTCTCCCCCTCTGTAGGGGGAGTTGGAGGGGGTCATCTTATGAAAACTACCGTATTCCTTACCGGCGCCACAGGCACCATGGGGTGGGCAGGTATGCAAGAAATCCTGAAGTACCCCGAGCAATACCACCTGCGTATTTTAGCACGCCCGAGTGCAAAGAACAAAGAGAAACTCGCGCCCTACGCTGACCGCGTGGAGATTATCTGGGGCGACCTGACGCGCTATGAGGACGTGCTGCGCGGCGTAACGGGTGCCGACATCGTCCTGCATGTAGGCGGCATGGTGTCGCCGCAAGCCGACTATCGTCCGCGCGCTACGCGCAAGACCAATATCGCCGCCGCAGAGTATGTGCGCGACGCCGTCTTGGCGCAGCCGGAGGAGAAGCAACCGAAGGTGGTCTATATAGGTAGCGTTGCCCAGATGGGCGACCGCCGCGAGCCGCTCCACTGGGGACGAGCCGGCGACCCTATCTGCGTCTCGGCATACGACCACTACGGACTGACCAAAGCCATGGGCGAGCGTATCATCACCGGCTCGCCTATCCGCCGATGGGTCAGCCTCCGCCAGTCGGGCATCCTCTACCCCGCTATCCTCAACAACTACGACCCCATCATGTTCCATGTGCCTATCCGCGGCGTGCTGGAGTGGGCGACCGTGGAAGACAGCGGGCGACTCTTGGAGCGCGTATGCCGCCCCGAGGTGCCGGAGGAGTTCTGGAAGAACTATTACAATATCGGTTCGGGCAAGGACTACCGTATCAGCAACTACGAGTTCGAGTGCCTGCTCTTGGAGGCGATAGGTTGTCCCCGCCCCGAGCAGATTTTTGAGCCGAAGTGGTTCACCACCCGCAACTTCCACGGCATGTGGTATATCGACGGCGACCGCTTGGAGAACTACCTGCATTTCCGAGCAAACATCCCCATCCGCGACTATTTCCGTCAATTAGCGCAGAGCGACTCTCTCCCGTCTGCTATTAAGTTCGCCTCCAAGACCAAGATAGCCAAACTCTTCCCCCACTGCGTCAAACTGGCGATGTACGCCATGGCATGCTCCGAGGAGCACGGCACGCAATGGTGGATAAAGCATAACATCACGCCCCGCATCCACGCCTACTACGGCTCATTGGAGGCTTACCGCGCTATCCCCGACTGGAAGCATTTCGACACCTCCCATCCCTCTGAGATCATCGTGCGGCTTGACCATGGCTACGACGAGCAGAAGCCTCAAGCCCTCTTCACCATTGAGGACATGCAGCGTGCTGCCGCTTTCCGCGGGGGCAAGTGCCTGTCGGAGAGCATGGTGCAAGGCGACTGGGACACACCATTAGAATGGGAGTGCGCGGAGGGACACCGCTTCACGGCTTCGCCTCGCCTCATCCTCTTAGGCGGACATTGGTGCCCTGAGTGTATGCCCTATCCCTACGCCGACGAGCCGAACCCGCGTCCGTGGCACTGGGATAAGATTGCCCGCGAGAACCCCTTCTTCGCCCAACTATGGGCACCCCTCCACGAACCCAACGAGGACAATACCTACGGCCCCGAGGTCTTCAACGGCTGGGAGAAATAAGAGCAGACAAAGAGAAGACGAAGAGGGGCAGTCGGAAGTATATACTTTCAGCCACCAAAGGAGAACTCGTTGGTGGTCAGTTTTTAGAGAACAAATATTTTCAAATATTAAACAAATATTTTCACAATAGTCAAATAGTAGAAACCCTAAATCAGACAAATAATATTTGAAAAATATTTGAATATATTTGTTGAAATAAAAAGCCTTTGGCTGTCTTCGGAAACGAAATATATTACCTATTACCTATTACTTATTACTTATTACTTATTACTTATTACCTATTACAAAATAGTCCATGTTTTTTGACGAATTACCTTTATCTGACGGGGTGCTGGATGCACTTTGGGACATGCACTTCGACACCTGCACACCCGTGCAAGAACAGACCATACCCATCATCCTGCAAGGCAAGGACGTGATTTCCTGTGCGCAGACGGGCACGGGCAAGACGGCGGCGTATATCCTGCCTCTGCTTACCAACCTCGAGTACGACAACCACGACCCGAATAAACTGAATGCTATCATCATGGCGCCGACGCGCGAGTTGGCGCAACAGATTGACCAGCAGATGGAGGGCTTTGGTTTCTATGTGCCTTTCTCGTCCGTAGCGATATACGGCGGCAACGATGGCGGCGCGTGGGGCACGCAGGTGGCGGGTTTGCAGCGAGGCGCAGACATCGTCATCGCCACTCCCGGGCGGCTCCTGAGCCAGATGAACATTTACGATATCGACTTCTCCGGCGTGAAATACTTCATCTTGGATGAAGCCGACCGCATGCTCGACATGGGCTTCTACGATGATATCATGACCGTGGTGAAGCGGCTGCCCAAAGACCGCCAGACCATCATGTTCTCCGCTACCATGCCGCCGAAGATACGCGAGATGGCGAAAGCCATCATGCACGACCCCGAGGAGGTGCAGATAGCCGTCTCCCGCCCGCCCGAGACCATCCACCAGCAGGCAGTGCGGCTCTACGACCCGCAGAAGACTGCTATGGTGGTGGAACTGCTGAAAGGCAGAAACCTCAAGAAAGTCATCCTCTTCGTGGGCAAGAAGCAGAAAGTGCGCGACCTGACCCGCGCCTTGCGGCAGCAGAAGATAGAGGCGCGCGCTATGTACTCCGACCTTGAGCAGAAAGAGCGCGACGAGGTGATGCTCGACTTCCGCAATGGCAAGGTGGATGTGCTGGTGGCAACGGATATCGTCTCGCGAGGGATAGATGTGGATGATATCCCGCTGGTGATCAACTACGATGTGCCCCGCGATGTGGAGGACTATGTGCACCGTATCGGTCGCACCGCGCGAGCAGAGAACTCCGGCGAGTCGGTTACGCTGGTCAGCCCCAATGACGCACAGGCATTCCGCCGCATTGAGCAGTTCTTGAAGAAGACGATAGACCTCATCCCCCTGCCTGAGAGTTTAGGCGCCGCCCCCACGGATGCTGAGTACGCCGCCCGCGGCAGCAGAGGCGGCGTGCATGGTAACGGACGCAGTAGGGGACACGACGGACATAGAGGACATGGCTCCCGCAACAGCAGAGGTGGGAAAGGCGGGCACAGCGGACGCTCCAAAAGAGACGGAAAGAGCGGCAGCAAGTCTCACGGGAAGGATGCAGGGAAGGGAGAATCGTAAAAATAGTACAGTTTTTTGGGAGGACTACCCTGCTGACTACCCGCGGGAGACCCGCGAAAAACACCCGATAAGGTGTCGGCGGAGGAAATCTTAACAATCGTATTGTTTTTGGGGACTACAACCCATTCCCTCTCCGCCTTATCTTGTGCGCCAAAGTAGTTCGTGCCAAACCATCCGCCTGAGATAGGTCGGGGCGTGCACGGCGGATCATACTACTCGCCTGCTCATTTCCCGATGTACAACAATCCATAAATTGCAGAGAAAGGCAGGTTTTGAATTTCGCAGAAAGATGAACATTCCGTGCCAAATACATTCCTCTCGGCGCTTGTTGCAGGCGCTGTGGTTTGCTTGTGTCCTTTGCTTGGGCACAGGATGTACCGATTGGCACGAAGCGCAGATGGTGATCCGGAAAGCAGATAGTCTGGATACCCATGGCATCATATACCAAGACACCGCAGCGTTGCAAAAGGTCATCCACATGTGGGAAAAACCTGTCCTCCGCGTGCTCAAGCACGATGACTTAGGCAAGGCATATTACTACCTCGGACGCAACAAAGAGGACCGCTACCAACAGTATGTAGAAGCCGCAGAGTGCTATATCCGAAGCGACCAACTCCATATGTCCGACCCCATTCGCCGCGGCAGAGTAAACTCCTGCATGGGGTATCTGTGTACCAATGCGGATAAAGAATGGTTGAATCTTGCTTTTGCACAACGCGCTTTGCACCATTTTCAACAAGGGAATAGTGAAGCCTATATCTCCAATGAACTGCTGTATATCATGCAGATATATAGTTACATGGGGGATTATCATCGGGCAGACAGTATAGCCCGAACGGTTTCTCTTGACGAAACAGATTCCATAGGAATGCAACAATTGTATCTGCATCGCGGATGGTGTTTTTATAATAAAGGAGAGTACGATTCCGCTTTGGTTGCGTATCAACGTGCAATGCAATATACTGCCGATAACGATACGAATCAATGGTATATCTATGAAGAAATGATGGCAATCCATCATCACCTTGGGAACTTGGATAGTGCAGTGTATTATGCACAAAGTATCTTGAATGATATTTATAATCCTGCATTGCATACCAATGCCTACTATGTCATGATGGATGAGGCTACCGGCAAAAATGATACAAAAGCCTTGTCTGATTATGCTCACGAGCGTGCTGATGTGCAACGGATGCTGCAACAAGAGGAGAATGATTATGTCCTTGCTGCTTCGCTACTGGAAAACTATTTGGAAAACACTTCGTCTATTTTATCCACTATCGTCAAAATCTGCCTTAGCACTGTCTTGCTAACGGCATGTATCTTTATAGGCATATGGTCTTGGCGGAAATATCATAAGCGTTTCTTGGATACGCAACAGCATGCGATTGTTTTAGAAAAGAAGTTGGCAGACATTGATTACGAAAAAGAAAAAGTACAAATGCAAAAACGGGATGCTGTGGAAGAAGTGCTATTGAAGAATAGAGAAATGTTTGATGTTAATTCGGCAATATGGAATGATGACAAGATGTTGTGCCAGACCGCAGACCGGCAAATATACAATATCTATACCCGATTACACAACGTGTTTGCAATCAATATGCAGGATTTGAAAATATGCATTCTTACTCTCTATGGGGCTTCGCGTTCTCAAATTTCCGAAAAGACTTTCCGTGCGGTTTCCAGCGTCCCTAAATTACGCGCTAATACTGCGAAGAAATTAGGTACGACATCTACGAATCTGCGTACATTTTTGATTGATTTTATGGCATTATAGATAGGGATTTTTGCACCATCCATGCTTTTTTCCACACCCGTAACTGATTTTCAATAAGTTATGGGCATACTTTTTCCACCCCTTTTCCTTGTGTACGTCCGCAAAATGTACTAATTTTGCAGTCGCAAAAAAAAATGTGTACAATGAAAAAAATATTTATTTTGATGGTATTGTGTATTGCATACACGAGCAGGGTCTTTCCGACTTCATTCACAGAGGCAGAAATTATTTTATTTGAAATGGAGATATCTGTTCCATTAGATGATTGTGATCCTACAAAACCCACTTTACCTCCTACGCGTTTCCGCGCAACGATTAGCGGACATGAATTATTTGTATCTGCGAATACAAACAAGACTGCACATCTAATCGTAGAAAACAATAGCAAGGGAGACATTGTGGAGGAAAAGACATTTACTTCCTCCACCATAGTTAATATCTCTAAAAAAGGTGATTATACCTTATATATTATCTCTGATGACACTGCTGTCATAGGAGAATTTAGTGTAGAATAACAAAGTGTATTTTATCAAATAACATTCAAAAAACGGTTATACAAATGAGTTGTAAACTTTTTAAGGATAAGATATGTATCTGTCATTCTTTGGCTACTACTTTTGTAGTCGTCTTGTTTGCAAAAATATGGAGCATGGGGCAGGAGTGGTGTAGATTTGGACAGATATTTTTCGTTGCTTATAAAAAAACTATTTAAATTAGTACTGTTGCGATAAATTTCGCATTAAATTTATAAATCGTTAAATAACGTTTGTTCTTTGACATTTTGATTGGAAGAATTTGAGTCTTTGGATTGGGTAAGAAGCTCTCGAAGGTCAGTTCGCTCCAAGGCAGATA
>JALFGC010000019.1 GCA_022777485.1 Bacteroidales bacterium | reverse complement strand
ATGATGATGAGTTGCACTCCGTGCTCACGAACTAACTTACGGGCTTTGCTGCGGAATTCGAACACCGAGAGCGACGGCGTATCGTCCAAATAGAGTGGGGCACCTTGCAGGTCGTTAATCTTCGTATAAAGCCGCTTGTGTTCCTCACGTGTCATCTTGCCGGTCTTCACCTTATCGCCCTCTATTTCGCAGACATTCATTATCAGACGGTTCACCAACTGCACATTCGACATTTCCAACGAGAACATCGCTACGGGAATACGATAGTTCACCGCCATATTTTTCGCCATCGACAGCACAAACGCGGTCTTACCCATGGCAGGGCGCGCGGCGATAATCACTAAGTCGGACTTCTGCCAGCCGGAAGTTATCTTATCCAGATTGGTGAAACCCGAAGGAATGCCCGACAAGTTACCTTCGTTCTTGCTCGCTATATCGATGCGTCGCAACGCCTCTGTAATCACATCGTCCACCTGCATCACGTCGCGCTTTTGCGACCGTTGGCTAATCTCGAATATACCCGCCTCGGCTTGCTGCATCAGTTCCTCCACATCCTGCGTCTCGTCGTAGCCGGCTTCTTCTATGCGTGCTGCCATGGCTATCAGGTCGCGCGCTGTGGCTTTCTGCGCCACTATCTGCGCGTGGTAGCGCAGGTGGGCGGTAGATGCCACCAATCGGGTTAGTTCGCTCAATGTGGACGCGCCGCCTACTTCCTCAAATGTGCCCTGTTGCCGCAGTTTCTCCGCCACGGTCATCATGTCTATCGGCTCCTCTTTGGCGGCTAATGCGCGTATCGCCTCGAATATCAGTCGGTGTTGGTCGCTGTAGAACACCTCCGGACGCAATAGGTCTGCCACCGTTCCGTAGGCTTCTTTCTCTATCATCAGCGCACCCAACACGGCTTCCTCCAAGTCTAAGGCTTGGGGAGGAAGTTTGCCCATCTCGTTGGCGCCTACCTTGATGATAGTGGGTTGCTGCGAGCGTTTGCGGGTGGTCTTATTCGTGGGTGTTGCTGCCATATGCGCTCAATAGGTTATGTGCGGCGATAAAACTGCTTATCTCGTTGTTTAGTACTTGTTTCTCGGTGTCTTCAATCCGCTTTTCCATATCGGGATTCTTGTAGAACCCGTCCAGCAATGCCTGATTGATAGTCTCGTACATCCAGTATTTGGATTGCTCGGTGCGGTGGTGGTCGAAATAACCATTGGCTTTGGTGAAAGCCACATAGTCTTCTATGTTCTTCCACACTTCATCTATGCCGGTCTTCTCCACAGCAGAGCAACATAGCGCTTCCGGCTTCCAACCGGACTCCGAAGGGGGGAACAATGCCAACGCATTGCGGAAACTCACGCGCGATGCGTGCGCACGCTCTACATTATTTCCATCACATTTGTTGATAGCAATCCCATCCGCCATCTCCATGATACCGCGCTTGATACCCTGCAACTCATCGCCTGTGCCGGTTACTTGCAGCAGCAGGAAATAGTCCACCATCGAGTGCGCTGCCGTCTCCGACTGCCCCACGCCCACGGTCTCCACCAGTATCGTGTCAAAGCCTGCTGCCTCGCATAGCACAATGGTCTCGCGCGTCTTGCGTGCTACGCCGCCTAACGAACCGGCAGATGGGCTGGGGCGGATAAACGCATTTGCCGCCGTGGACAACTCGTTCATGCGTGTCTTGTCGCCCAAGATACTACCACGACTACGCTCGCTCGATGGGTCAATGGCGAGTACAGCAAGGTGCTTCCCTTGCTGACACAACTCCGTGCCCAATGCTTCTATGAAGGTCGATTTGCCGGCTCCCGGAACACCCGTGATACCCACGCGAACGCTATCGCCCGCAAAGGGAAGACACATCTCTATCACTTTCTGAGCAATTGCTTGGTCAGCAAGCAGGTTGCTCTCCACGAGCGTTACTGCCTGCCCCAAGATGCTGATGTCGCCGCGACGGATACCTTCAAAATAGTCCTCGGCGCGCAGCACGCGTTTCTTGCGGCGGAAAGTAGAGTAGGGGTTCACGCTCGGAAGGTTCTCCACACCGGCGTTCACGGTCAAACCCTTGTATTGCTGGTCGTTTTCAGGATGTTCCATATATTCAAATTGTTTATCACTCCACCACCCAAGTCAAGGTTACGTTCTTGCGGGGTTGGTTCGGGTCGTTGGTAATCACTTGCAGCACGCGTGCATACTTGCCGGGCTCCATCGTCTTACCGTCTTGCACGGTATTCACCTCTACCTTCACTACGCTGCCTTTCTGACCTGCTTTGATGCTCTTTGGTGCAGTGGCTACTACGCGGCTGTCCGAGCAGTACAGGCGGCGAATCAAGAGGGCATTCGTTCCGCTGTTCTTGATGTTGAAACTGCCTTTCAACTTCTTGCCGGCAGCCACCTTACCAAGATCAATCTGCGTATGTTCAATACTCATGATGGGTGCTTGCTGACGCTCTTCGGCACTCAGTTTGCTGAAATCTTCCGTTACGTCTGCAGACAGTGTAATCTTGTAGTCGTCGGCAATAACGCGCTTCCCGTTCACCACTACATAAGCATACATGGTCTGCGGACCATATTGCTTGCAGGCTTTCGTGTCAAAGACAAACGACAATTTGCCGGTCTCATTGGGCTTCAACTCTACCAGCGTAACCTGCGAGAGCAGGCATATATCGGCGTCGCTGGTTGCCAACTCCACACGAATATTTTCCTTTGTAAAGTTAGCATACTCTATCTCGCGTTTTGCGCTCTCGCCTTTGCGAATCGTGCCGAACTGAACGGCTTTGCTCTTCAGACTCAGCCCATCCATCTGCACGCTGTAGTTTTGTGCGGGATTGGCGGGCTTCGGAATCACTTCCCCCTTGATAATCAGACGCTTCGTTGCCTCTGTGGCATTCGAAGTGATGGTGATGGTCTTTTGGAAACGTCCGGGGCGCCCGCTCGGGTTGTAGGTAACAGTGATGTTGCCCGTCTGCCCTGGCTCTATCGGCTCTTTCGGCCACTTCGGGGTCGTACAACCGCAACTCGCGCGTACATTGCTCAGCACCAATGGCTCCATTCCCTCGTTCTTGAAGGTGAAGATAGTAGTTACTCTACCATCGGCTTCGTTTATCTTCCCGAAGTCATGTTCGGTCTTCTCAAATGAAATCACCGGCTGTTGTGCCATCATGGCTACTGCTACGAGAGCCATAGAGAGTGTCGTCAAAATCTTTTTCATATCGTTACATATTACTTATTGCCTATTACGAGTTCACCGTCTTCACCCGCTTCACCGCCTTTATCTCCGGTATCTTCCTCAGCGACACAAACAGGTCTTGCAACTCTTTTTTATCATACACATACACTTCCAAATTTCCTTTGAATATCCCGTCGTCTGCCACCACATTCATCGCATGTATGTTGATATGGAACTGCTCGGTGATGGTTTTTAACACATCAATAAACACACCAAATTTATCAATTCCCTGTATTTCAATTGTTTCCACAAAAGACTGCACACGGTGGGTATTCCATGTCGCGCTGTATAGTCGCTTGCCGTGTGAGGTCTTCAAGAGCATGGCCTCCTCGCAGTCTATCTTGTGAATATACATCTTCCCATCTTCCGCCAAATAGCCCAAAACTTCGTCGCCGGGTATTGGGTGGCAGCAATCTGCCAAGATGTAATCCTTCCCTAAGTTCTCGTCCGTCAGCACTATCGAGTGCGATTTCTTCTTCCCTTTCTCCGCCGCCTCTTTCTCCAGCACCGTCGGTGCCTCTTGCGATTCGGTAGAAGGCTTCTTCTCCACAGTCGCAAACGGATTCAGCCTGTTCCAGATACTCTGCTTCGGGAACAGAATCTGCTGTGTGTCGTTCAGCCGAATTGCTCCTTTCCCTATCTGCAAGTACAGTTGTATCGGCTGCGACAGGTGGTAATGGTTGAGCATTTTCTGCACCGCCATATCCATATTCACCGGCATTTCCAGCATGCCCAAGGCGTCGTGGAACAGTTTCTCACCGCGCTTGATGTAACTCCTCTCTTCCCGTCGGAAATACGCCCGCAGGCACGATTGCGCCTTCGCGGTGGTAACATAGTCCAACCAATTCTCCTGCGGGTGCTGACTGCTCGAGGTCAGTATCTCCACTTGGTCGCCGCCCTTCAACTCATAACTCAGCGGCACCAGCGTGTGGTTCACCTTAGCCCCGATACAATGCTCGCCTAATTCCGAGTGAAGCAGGAAGGCAAAATCCAGCGCGGTCGCACCCTGCGGCATGGTCTTTATCTCCCCCTTCGGCGTGAACACGAACACCTCTTGCGCGAACAGGTTCAACTTGAAGGTGTCCAAGAACTCCATTGCGTCTTTCTCGGGGTGTTCCAGTATCTCTTTTATCTCGCTCAGCCACTTGTCCAGCTCCGACTCATCTTGCTCGCCCGTCTTGTACTTCCAATGTGCCGCCAGTCCGTGCTCTGCCAACTCGTGCATGCGGTCGGTGCGTATCTGTACCTCCACCCATTCGCCGCTCTGTCCCATCACCGTAACATGCAGTGCCTCATAGCCATTGGCTTTCGGAGTGCTTATCCAATCGCGTATCCGCTCGGGGTGCGGACGGTAAATCTCCGTGATAGCAGAGTAAATCATCCAGCATTGGTCTTTCTCCGACATCGAGTCGTGCGGTGTGAACACTATCCGCACTGCCAGCAGGTCATACACATCCTCGAACGGTATCTGCTTGGTCATCATCTTCTTCCATATCGAATAGACCGACTTGATACGAGCCGTTATTGAGAACTGATACCCCATCGACTCCAGACGCTCGCGTATCGGCGCGGAGAAAGTCTCGAAGGTCGCCATCTGCGCGTTCTTGTTCGCCGCCAGTTTGGCTTCTATCTCAGCGTACATCTCGGGGTGCTCATACTTGAAACTCAGGTCTTCTAACTCCGTTTTTATCGGGAACAAGCCCAAGCGGTGTGCCAGCGGCGCATATATATATTGTGTCTCCCCCGCTATCTTGTACTGCTTTTCTTTCGGCTGCGAGCCCAGCGTCCGCATGTTGTGCAAGCGGTCGGCTATCTTTATCAGCACCACGCGGATGTCATCTGATATCGTCAGCAGCAACTTCCGGAAGTTCTCAGCCTGCTCGCTCGCATGGTCTCCGAATACACCACCGGAAATCTTCGTCAGCCCCGCCACGATCATCGCTATCTTCTCTCCGAACAGGTTCTCGATGTCCTCCACCGTGTAGTCCGTATCTTCCACCACATCGTGCAGCAGCGCGCTACAAATGCTCGTGCTGCCTAAGCCTATCTCCTTCACGCATATACGGGCCACTGCCAGCGGGTGCATGATATAAGGCTCGCCACTCAAACGACGAACACCATGATGGGCCTGATTAGCAAAATGAAACGCACGCGTAATCAACTCTATTTTCTGTCGGTGCATCGTGTGCGCATAATCATCCAGCAACGCCTCGAACTCGCGTTGAATCATCTCCTCTTCGGCATGTGTAAATTCACTTTCTTTCATAGCCAACACAAAATAGTGTGCAAAATTACAAAAAATAATTCATATACGCAAGCCTTTCCCCATTTTTTCTAAAAAATCTATATCCCATCTTTCGACGCTACGCTTCCAAATGGCCTTATTCCTCTACAAATCTCATCCCGCTTTTGCTATTTCCCCTCTCCCCACCATCCCCTCACGATAAAGAGTCTTCAACCTGACAAACTTGGGTGATTCTTGGGTGATTCTTGGGTGATTGTTGGGTGATTGTAGAGGGCTTTCCGAATAACTACCGATACAACACCGATACAATCTTAGGTGATTCTTAGGTGATTCTTAGGTGATTCTTAGGTGATTCAACTGCCGCTTGCTTACTGATCAAGGTACTTTCTGCTAACAAAAGAATGCGACACCGTCATAGATTTATTGACAAAAATCATCTCTAACCTTGTGTATGTCATTTTTTTTTCGTACCTTTGCAGCGTGTTTTGTGCAATGCCTCTATGAAGTGCCATTCTTTTCCTTATATATTCACGCTTGCCTGCTTGTGTCTTGGGCTCTCTCCCGTGCTCTCGCGCGCGGAGAACAAACCGAAAACGGACAAAGCGGATAAGCCTTTCACTGTGGTGATTGACGCAGGGCACGGCGGGAAAGACGCAGGAGCAGTGGGAAAAATCGCCTACGAGAAGAACCTCAACCTCGATGTCGCTTTGCTCACAGGGCAACTCATCAAGGACAACTTCCCCGAGGTCAATCTTGTCTATACCCGCACTACCGATGTCTTCTTGCCATTGCAAAATAGGGCGGATATTGTCAACCAAAACAAAGCAGACTTGTTCATCTGTATCCATACGAACTCCGCAGAAGCAAAAGCGGCGAAGGGCGTCGAGACCTTTATCCTCGGCACCGATAAGATGGACCAAAACCTCGATGTAGCCATGCGCGAGAATGCCGTCATCAAGTTGGAATCCGACTACCAAACGGCATACCAGGGTTTCGACCCCAACTCCATTGACTCCTACATCATGTTCGAACTCATGCAGAACTCATATATGGACCAGTCGCTTAACTTTGCCACATTGGTCCAAAGACAATTCGTAGAGAACCTGCATCGCGAGGAGCGAGGCGTGCGGCAAGCGGCATTCTGGGTACTGCTCAAGTCGGCTTGCCCATCCATACTATTAGAGATGGGCTTCATCTCCAATCCTGAGGAGGAGAAATACCTCGCCTCACAGAAGGGAAAGAAAGAAATAGCGCAGTCGCTCTACAACGCGTTCAGCACTTTCTACCGCAAGCAGAAAGCAACAAAGGTGAACGACTCAGATAACTCCGATTACTCCGATAACTCAGAACTCTCCGACAACGCCCCTCGCTACGCTATCCAGATATGTGCCTCGGAAGAGCCGCTTGACAAAGACGACCCCAAACTGAAGGGCATTGACGCCCAATCCTTCCGACAAAACAAATACTACAAATACTATTGCTTTCCGTCCGTCAGCCGCGACTCTGTTGCGCTTCATCTAACCGAGGTGCAGCAACTTGTCCCGGACGCATGGATAATCAAACTGCCGTAAAACAAATAACATACAACTATGAAACTGAAATATGCAAGAGAAATCAAAGTAGGCGTACTCGCTACAGTATGTATCTTTCTGCTTTTCTTTGGATTTAACTATTTGAAAGGGGTAAATATCTTTTCATCCATTCATTCCTTCCATGGAGTCTACACCAACATCCACGGACTGGAACTCCAAGCACCCGTGTATATCCGCGGCTACAAAGTCGGACAGGTGGATAACATTGACTACGACTTCACGCGCGACTCCTCTTTCACCGTGGATATTTCCATCAAACGGAACATCAACCTCCCCGAGGGTACCCGCATGGCACTCGTCTCCGATGGTATCATGGGAGGCATGGCTATCGAACTTATCCTACCCGCGACCGAGGTGGCTTCGAAAGAGGACATCGCTTATCTCCCGACAGGCGCTACCATTCCTACGACCGTTGTCCCGGGGCTGCTTGACGGTTTACAAGAGGCGGTTATTCAGCCACTGAGCAACACCCTCGCGTCGTTGGACACCCTCGTCGGGCAACTGCAAGCCCAACTCGACAACAACCATATCGAGTCTATCCTTTCCAACGCCGATATCGCCGTGGCGGACTTGCAGAGTTCTTCGAAGCAACTCAAGCAGGTGATGAGCCACCAAGTGCCCTCCGTGATTACGAAACTCGATACCACAATGTCCGACTTGCAGCAAGTGGTAACGGATGTGAAGGCTGCTAACATCAAGGCAACCGTGGCGCGCGTGGATACAGCGCTGAACAATGTCAATTACCTCATTGCTGATTTCCGCTCACCGAATGGGACCGTGGGCATGCTCCTCAACGACAAGGGACTCTATAACCACATCGACTCTGCTGTCGTCTCCGTGGATTCCCTATTGGTTGACCTCAAGGCAAACCCGAAGCGGTATGTTCATTTCTCGCTCTTTGGTGCAAGAGAAAAGAAAAAGAAGTAAATCGTTCATGCTTTTTTCATTATCTCTCTAACTTGCACGATACAAACAAGTTAGAGAGTTTTTTTACAGGAAAGCGCACTTTTATTTGCAGGTTTGAAACTAACTAATAATCAGTGCGTTAAAAGTTGATAAAACACATAACTTGCTGATAATCAGTATACAGAATGTAACATGTTGAAAACCCGATACTTACATATTTGCAAGAAAAAACAAGAAAAAAAGCATTTTTTTATTTCAAAAAAAAGCAGTACCTTTGCAATCACTTTCGCGCAAAAACGAAAGCAGAAGAGAAGATATGCATACTCTCTTAATTCATAATTCTTAATTCATAATTAGAATAGTGTCTGACCAACTAAGCATATTGTGGAAACAGTGTCTGAACATCCTTTCGGACAACCTTACGCCAAGCGCCTTCCAAACATGGTTTGCGCCTGTCGTACCCTTGCAATATGCTGACAACACGTTGGTACTGCAAGTCAAATCGCAGTTTATTGCCGAATATATTGAGGAGAACTATATCGAACTACTCTCAGCAACTATCTTCCGCGTCTTTGGTCATGGCACGCAGTTGGAGTATCGTGTGCTTATTGACTCCACATCGGGGGCAGGGAGCACAATTCCTTCGCCGGGGGCGACTATTGAGTCGCTGCGCAAAGAGAACAAACCTGAAGCCAATTACCAACCTACCAAGCCTGCTAACGATTTTGACACCCAACTGAATTTGGGCTATACTTTTGAGAACTTCATCGCAGGGGAGACTAATAAGTTAGCACGCACTGCAGGAGTTACGGCGGCACGCCAACCCGGCTATACCGCTTTCAACCCGCTCTTTATCTATGGCGGCAGCGGAGTAGGGAAGACCCACCTTGCCAACGCTATAGGTAACCAGACTTTGCTCACGAATCCACACGCGCGTGTGCTCTATGTATCTGCCAACACCTTTAAGTTGCAGTTCCAAGACGCGCGTAACACCAACCGCATTCCTGATTTCCTCAATTTCTATCAGTCGGTAGATGTACTCATTGTGGATGATATTCAGTACTTTGCGGGACTAAAAGGTACGCAAGACACTTTCTTCCATATCTTCAACTACTTGCAGCAAGCCCATAAGCAGTTGATATTCACTTCTGACCGTGCGCCCGTGGAGTTGCGGGATATAGAAGACCGTCTGCTCACTCGCTTCAAATGGGGACTGTCGGCGGAAATCAATCGCCCTGACTATGCACTGCGCCGTGCTATCTTGCTCAGCAAAATGCACCGCGATGGTATCCAACTGAGCGAAGAGGTGATTGACTTCATTGCGAACAATGTGCGCGAATCGGTGCGCGACTTGGAGGGTATCCTCGCCAGTCTGTTGGCGCATGCTACGCTCACCGACCATGAGATAGACCTCGCCCTTGCTGAGCAAGTAGTATCCCGTATCGTGGAGATTCACGAGAAAGCCATCGACTTGCCGGATATCCTCGGCGCAGTTTCTGAGCATTGCAATATCCCCGAGAAATCCATTCTCTCTGCTAATCGCGCCAAGGAGATTATGATGGCACGCCACATTGCCATCTACCTGAGCAAGGAACTCACTGACCACTCGCTTAACGAGATAGGCTCCTATATGGGCAAGCGCACTCACGCTACTGTGCTCCACTCGGTGAATACCATCAAAGACCAAATGTCATATGACCCTGTCTTGCGGCAGAGTATCATGCAGATAAAAGCACAACTTCAACGATAATGAACAAAAAGGCAGCAAAGAACTTGCTGCCTTTTTTGTTTTCATAACCTTTTTCTGTCTTTTCCTGCTGCTTATAGTTTCTCACCTATGTGCCGAGCAAGCGAGAATTGGAACTCCAAGCCGCCGTTGGGGCGATTGAGGGCAGTGATAGTGCCGCCATGGAATTGTACGGCATGCTTCACGATAGAGAGCCCCAAACCCGTGCCGCCTAACTTGCGACTGCGCCCTTTATCCACACGGTAGAAGCGCTCGAAGAGATGAGGTAAGGTCTCGGAAGGCACACCGGGGCCGTCATCGTAAATAGAGAAGTAGATATAACTGGGGGCTTGGCTTGTGCATTTGATATTGATATGTACGCCTTTGCCCACGTGGGTAAGCGAGTTGTCCACAATGTTGCGGAAGATAGAGTAGAGCAGCGTGTAGTTGCCGGAAATGATGATATGCGCAGGCACATCATAAGAGATAGTAGCGTTGAGTTCTTTCACCCGCGAAGCCACATCATCCACCACATTCTTCACCACCGACGAGAGTTCGACCTCCAAACGGTCGTAGAGTTGCTCCTTGAGTTCCAGTTTGTTGAGCATGGCAATATCTTCCACAAGGTTACTCAAGCGCCCTGCCTGCTGATAGGCGCGCTCCAGAAACTCGTGTTGCTCGGCAGGCTTCATATCAGGGTGAAGAAGGATAGTCTCCAAAGCACCAAGGATACTTGCCACAGGCGTTTTCAGTTCGTGGGAGATGTTTTGCGTCAATTCCAAACGCTGTTGTTCACGCGCTTTCATCACGCGATGCTCTGTCCATTGGCGATAGACGATGAAAAGAAGAATACCTAACGCCAATGCAACGGCAATAGTAATAAGGATGATTGTGGTCATGGGTGTATTGTGATTTAGTAGTTTCAAGTATTATGTTTCGGATTCCTTTACGCTCGCCAGATATATCCGTAGCCGGATTTTGTTTGCAGTCGGTCAGCGTAGGTGCCGAGTTTCTTGCGTAGATGGGTGATATGAACATCCACTGTGCGCTCTAAGACATAGCTCTCGCCTTTCCAAACGGCATCAAGGAGTTGCTGGCGGCTAAATATCTGTGCGGGGTGCTGAAGCAAGAATGAGAGCAGTTCGAGTTCCTTGCGCGTAGTGGGGATGTTTTCGCCGCGGATAGTGAGTGTTTTGTCGGTGAGGTTGATGGTGATTTCCTCGTAGGTGATGAGGGAGGAAGTAGAGGGGAGTGGGGTAGTGGTATGGGTATGCTCTTTTTGGGTTCGACGGAGGATGGCTTTCACGCGGGCAAGTACTTCGGTGAGATGGAAGGGCTTGGTGATGTAATCATCCGCTCCCAATTGGAAGCCTTTGAGCACATCCGACTCGCTTGTGAGGGCAGTGAGGAAGATGATGGGGAAGGTGAGCAAACTGCGTTCTTGGAGATGTTTGGCTAAATCGGTGCCCGACATACCTTCCATCATGATATCGAGCAACAGCAAGTCTGGAGCGGATTGCTCAATGAGGGCAAGTGCTTCTTCGGCAGAGTGGGCTACGGACGTTTGGTAGCCGGCGGCTTGGAGACTGTAAGAGAGAATCTGGCAGATGTCTTCTTCGTCATCCACGATAAGGATGTGATTTGCCATAGAAGTTTCAAGTATCAAGTATCAAGTTCTCCAAAAGGAAAGAATGCCTAACAAAGCGTTATGGGATTATATAACGGCTTTGTCAGACATTCTTGGAAGATTATTGAATGAGACGATTAGTTAATGCGTGTGCCGAGGATATTGTACTCTTCGCCTGCAGGATTAACCAGAATCACCTGCCCGTCTCTTATCTGTTTCATCGCTTTCTTCACGAGCGACGTTTCTTCAATAGCGGTTGCGATGTTGTAGGTGCCGGTCAGTGCAGAACCATTTGCCGAAACGGCATCCAGTGTGATGTTGCCTTCTGCGTCCACCGTCAGAGTACCGGACTTGAGCATCCAATACTTCTGCGGTTTCAGGTTGCCGATATTGATAGAGGTGCTGGTGCAGTAGGTCAGTAGCGAACCTACGAGCATCATGTTCTCATCATCGCGTACACCGGGGATGATGGTACCATTGCCGCCATTCTCCGATACGGTGTAGGTAGTGTTGGCAGTGAGTTGATCTGCCCCTACAATATAAAGTAGCAACACCGGTTTGCATTTATTTCCGCCGGCAGATACAGAGTTGTCGCCAATCATCTGCACGCAGAGTGTATCGCCTACTGTTTGGGTAGCCACAGAAGAGAAGGTGATGTCCTTGATAGGTGCACCGGACTCGGGGAAATAATCTGCGACATCTTCCTTGATACCGTGAGGCACAATCTCTTCACCACCGGTAGTCCCGTCTACCAATGCTACTTGCTCTGCATTGATGATAGGTTTGAGGTTCTTGTTGGTGATGTAGGCTACTACTACGCAGTTGCTGTCCACCCATTCAGTAGGTACAGTGAACTCTTTCTCCCAGGAGTAGGTTTGGTTTTCCACCGTTACCTTGTCGCCCAATGCAGCAGTGAGCATGTCGCGTACTACTTTGGTATGCATGAACTCAGACCACTCGCCGGTCCATGCCCAACCGTAGTCGGCTTGCTTCCCTACCAATCCGTTTTCTTTGATAAGTATAGAGAGACGCACTTCGGTTAATTCGGTGGTACCTACCTCGCCGCTCACTTTCACTTTCAGTGCGCGTGTTGCGGGGTCGTAGGTGCGTTCGATATTTACAGAAGCGATAGCCTCTTTCGAGTCGGTGATAGTCATCTCAGGCAAATATGCCGGGTGGAAACACAATGTCGCTTGCCCGTTTTGTATAGTACGATTGAGGCACATATTCGGAGCACCATTGACGCCTAACTTGTTGCCGATAGTACCGTTTTCTGTGATAGTGTAGGGGTCAGTGCCATATCCGTAGTGGTGGCTAACCCAGATATACTGGTCTTCTTGTCCTTTGATAGCCTCTACGATGGAGTACATACCAAGGGGGCAATAACCGCATTTCTCGGTGGTGAAGTGCTCAATCAGGAACTTACGCGGATAAGTTGTTTCCTCTGCCATTGCGGTAGAGAATGCGGCTGCGAGCAGCAGCACAGAAGTAAAAAACTTTTTCATACCTAAATGTTAGTTGATTAGTTTATTAGTTTATGGGTTTATTGTTTGATAACCACTTTCCCATTTTGGATATACACGCCCTGCGGCAGGTCTTGCAGGTTGTCTCCCATCGGCATGCCCAACATGTTGAAGATAGTTTGATTAGCAGGCGATGATGCAACATTCTCAATACCTGTTGTGGCGCTGTATGTACCCTCTATCTCCGTGCCGTAGCATGTGGTGGCTTTGACACTAACGTTGCCGTCTTCGGTTATGGTGAGTGTACCGGAGAGCAGTCTCCACATTGCCGCAGGGAAGATTTGACCGTTTTGGATGTAGGAAGTAGGCGAATAGAGGAGCAGCGAGCCGCTGATCGAACCCATCTCATCTACGCGGAACCCGGCTATCACAGAGTTGGCAGAGTAATCGTCCAAAATAGAGTAGGTACCCGGCTTGAGTT
>JALFGC010000018.1 GCA_022777485.1 Bacteroidales bacterium | reverse complement strand
TGCGGCAGGTCTTGCAGGTTGTCTCCCATCGGCATGCCCAACATGTTGAAGATAGTTTGATTAGCAGGCGATGATGTAACATTCTCAATACCTGTTGTTGCGCTGTATGTACCCTCTATCTCCGTGCCGTAGCATGTGGTGGCTTTGACACTAACGTTGCCTTCTTCGGTTACGGTAAGCGTACCGGAGAGCAGTCTCCACATTGCAGCGGGGAAGA
Organism: Bacteroidales bacterium; assembly: GCA_022777485.1. Lineage (GTDB taxonomy): Bacteria > Bacteroidota > Bacteroidia > Bacteroidales > Paludibacteraceae > Colicola. The sequence continues at coordinate 5,507 of JALFGC010000018.1, read as the reverse complement.
TTTGACCTGCTTGGATATAGGAAGTAGGCGAATAGAGGAGCAACGAGCCGCTGATCGAACCCATCTCATCTACGCGGAACCCGGCTATCACAGAGTTGGCAGAGTAATCGTCCAAAATAGAGTAGGTACCCGGCTTGAGTTTGTTGTCCGTTGTAACGACATAGAGCAATCCCACGGGCTTGCAAGTGCCATAAGCGAAGCCGCTATTATCGGGGCGAACATTCTGGTTGGAGACCAAAATGACTTGTAGGATGTTGTCAGCCACCTTGCTTATGGCGAGGTCGGAGAAGAGGATGGTCGATTTAGGTTTTGCGTCTTGGGTAATGCCGTAGGGCTTGAACTGCTCACCGCCTTGGGTACCTTCCACAAGCGGCGCCTGCTCAGCATTCAACACAGGTACATTGGCGGTCTTGGTCACATAGGCAACGATGGTGCAGTTGGTGTCCACCCAGTTGGAGTCGATGGTCATCGTATAGGACTTGCTGTAGGCTTGGTTCTCTACTTTGACTTCATCGCCAAGTGCAGCGGAGAAGAAGTCGCGTGCAGTAGCCATATGCAGGTATTCGCGCCATTGTTTGGTTTCACCCCAAGCAAAATTGTAATCCGTTTGAGTGCCGACAATAGCATTCTCCTTGATTAGTGCGTTGATTTTAAGCGTTTTGATAGCAGGGTCAGCCACCTGTCCGCTGACTGTCAGATTGACGGTGCGTGTCGCAGGGTCGTAGGTGTGGGTTATCACCACCGAGACGGGCGAAGTGAGCGAATCCACTATCTCTATCTCATCGGAAGGCAGATAGGCAGGATGGAAAGTCAGTTGATTTATTTCGTTAATTTTCTGCTTGGTACGATTGAGGGAAACGATAGGGGCACCCGATATACCGAGGAGGTTACAGATGTTTCGGCTCTCGCTGATAGTGTACTCATCAGCAGCAAAGCCAAAGTGGTGGGCTACCCAGATATATTGTCCGGAATCTTGCGCCATTGCCTCTGCAATGCAAAGCATGCCGTAAGGGCAGTTGCCGCAACTCTGAGCGGTAAACTGTTCCAACAGAAACTTACGCGGAAAGGATGCAGGGATATCTGCAGCCTTAGCGGCACACAGGGTAGTTGCAATCAGCGTACAAACAAGGATGAACTTTTTCATGGGGTAGGGATATTTATTGGTGAATTACTTTTTTCCCATTGACGATATAGATACCCTTTGGCAGGTCGTCAATGCTTGTAGCCGCTACGCGCTGTCCGAGGATGGTGAAGATACCTTTGACGGAGGCATCAGCCTTTATTTGCTCCGTAGCAGTCAGGCTATAGATATAGTTTACCGTGAGGGTAATGGCAGGATTCACCTTGTCGCTGAATTCATAGGCAATGGTTACCGTGCCTTCTTCCGCGGGCTCATAATGCGCATACCAAGTCTTGGTAGCCATACCGGGAAGAGCGGGAAAGTTCATAGTCTGCGTAAGTTCTCCATCGCCCGGCACGCACTGATTCAAGCACAATTCATCTTTAATGCCCTTTGTCGAACGAGTCAAGACCACAACGAAATCTTTGGATTCATCGGAGGAGATGTTGCCGTTGAGTTGCATGGTGATCTCGCCAAAATTATCTTCGTAGGCGGTGTAGTTGATAGTCGTGCTTTGGGTTACCTCTATTTCGGCTCCTTCTTCATCGAAATAGGATAGGTGAAGCGCTGCTTGGGCAGCAAACGCCATTGATAGGCAGAGGATGGATGTAAATACTTTTTTCATATCAGTTGGGTTTTTAATAGAATTACTATTCTTTCGTAGCCGCGATTTGTGCGGCTTGTATGATTTCGCCATTTGCGTATAGTGCTGCTACGATATGGCAGTTTTCGGGCACCACCTTGTCGGGCATGTTATATAGGAAAGTGCGGGTTACATTCTCTTCTGCGGGCAATGTCAGCGGGTCGCCGTTAGGCGAAGAGATGGCATCGCGCAGGAGGTGGTGGCGGAGATAGTGGGTGGTGGTGCTATCGGGGAAGTATTGTGCGCTGACGATACTATCCTCCGTGAGCCATACATACAAAGAGCATGCCAATTCTTGCTCCGACTTATTGTTCAGTTGGCAAACAATCTCTTTTTTCTCATTTCTATGGATACGCACTTCCACTTGGCAGTCTTTTTTCAGCGACGCATAGACCATTGCTCCCCATTGGTCGGGCGTTTTCAAGTAGGCTCCGCTACCGGAACCGTTGTTGAACGCCGCCATATCGATAGAGCCGACGGGAAGGGGGGTGGTGCCTGTGCCTCCCAGCGCTATATAGAGGGAGTCTGCCGCGGGGCAAGTGTAGTCGTATTCGGGATATTTGGCAGGGGGCTTGGTAAGGCTGTTGGTGGCGGGGTGTGCCTCCATCACTATCAGTTGGTCGCCGTACTGCTCCAGCAGTTTATGGGCTTCTTCTGCGGCAGCAGGGCAGTTGATACACCTCCAACCGGAGAAGTCAATCAACAGGCAGGTTTTTGCGCTCTCGCTGCTCTCCACGGGAATCAGTTGCTCGCTCTCAGGGATAACCTGACATGCTGCCATGCCAATAGCCACTGCCAAGCAGAGGGAGAAAAGGGTGATATGTGGTTTTGTAGAAGAAGACATTGGGATTTACGATTTACGATTTACGAATTACGAATTATCGGAGTATTCAGAATTATCAGATTATTCGGATTATTCGGATTATTCTGAGCATGCGCCCTCTTAATTCTTAATTCTAAATTCATAATTAGCAAGGGCTACCATGAGAAGTTGTAGGTGATGTTGATGCCTTGTTGTTTGGGTACATAGCGGCAGACGCCTCCGGAGCAGTTATAGCCTGCGCGGGTCTTGGTGTAGCCCACCATGAGGCGATGGGCCTTGCGTTGCCATGTGGCTGCCACGGTGTAGAAGTGTTGGTCTTCGGGGGCTTCGTTGCCATAGCCGATGTTGTATTGGTATTGCGCGGAGAGCATGAGTTGTTTCCAAAGGCTTATCTCATAGAGCGCAAAGAACCATTGTCCGAGGTCTTGCCGTGTGTAGAGATACTGCACCTCCGCCCGCATCTGGATGTTCTTATTAAGCGCATATTTGGCTTCCACCACGGCGATACCGGCGTGAATCATATCTCCGTGTCCTTCCACTATTTTCTTGTTGTAGCCCTGATACATCAGCATGGCGCCGAGATACCACTGCTTGTTGATTTTCTTGTTCAGTTCGAGGTTGACATCGGTATAGTAGGTCTCCTTGCCGATACCCCACCAAGAGGCATTGTCTGCGAGGATACGCTCATCGCTGAGTCCGCGGATATGCGAGGCGTTGAGTTTGAGGGTGGTGCCGTATTTGCCGCCCATCGGTGTACCGCGCTTCCATGTATAGCGTACCTCGCCTTGGAATGCCCACTCGTTGCCCATCGCCTCGGTGGCGTAGGGGTAGAGCGTGGCGAGCGCGTAGGTATGCTGGTTGGCGAAAGGAGGCATGTGGTTGAGGGTGCCTGACAGATTACTCACCTTGCGGTCAGAGCGGAATGACATGTTCTCGGAGCGTTTGGCTTGCAGGATGACCGACATGCCTTTCTGCGAGTAACTGAGCGAGAGCAACAGTGCTTCACCGTGCTTGTAGGAGTAACTATTGACGATGGTGGGGTCGTTGGCTTTGTAGGCATATTCGATGAGCGCATTCCAGCCTTTCATCTGCAACTGCGCCCGCACATCTCCCGCGCCTACCCACTCGGGCAGGTTGTACATGTAGGATTGTTGGTCAAGGATGGTGAGGATAGTATCCATCCGCTGATACTTGCTAACATAACTGCCGCCGAAGGTGAGGTTGGCGCCTGCGTCTTGCATGGCTTGCGACCATTCGTGAATGCCCAGTTCAAGGTTACCTCCGAGGGCGGCATCCTGCGTGTAGTTCCAGCCGCCTGCGCCGTCGGTGTAGCAGTTCCAGTAGCGCCGTTGCTTGCCGCCGATGAGTGTGGCGTAGATACCTTTGTAGGGCGTGAACTCTATCTTCCCGCCGCGTAGCGCGTTGTCTATGCCGAGCGGTCGGTCTTCGTAGAGCCGAAGCACAAAGCCCGAACCAAACTGCCCGTAGACATCGCCCACGGTGATGCGTCCCCATCGGAAGGGTAGTGCCACATGCAGGTGGCTCAGTCCGTAGCCTCCGAAGTCGGCATCGTAGCCCAAGAGCGGCCATTTTGTGAGTTCACCGCGGAGCATCACCTCCACGCCTTGAAAGCCCGCTTTATTGTCGCCGTTGTACTCGTAGCGCAGTCCGAGGTCGAGATAGGTATTGCTCAGGTGGTCTATCTTCGCCCAGTCGGCTTTTGGGGTGGTGCGGTCGTTGTCCACATTCACCGTCGGGAAGAGGCTTTCATGCTGCAACCCGCCCGTAACATACACGGTATCTTTCTGCGCATAGAGAGCCATGGGCAGAAGCAGCCCGACAAGAGCCAACAGGCGGATGGAAAAACGCATTGACAAGCCTCTCATAATACTCAACGCTTACTCAGCATTACAGTCCGCTGATGATTTCGTAGATTTCCGTCTCACCGCCGTCGGTGTAGCCTGTGTGGTTATACACGATCTTGCCTTTGCCGTCAAGGATGAAAAGGTGCGGCACATTCTGCACGTTCATCGCGCGTTTGAAGTCGCCGTTGGGGTCAAGCAGCACCTCATACTCCCATCCGAAGCCATCCACCAAGGGTTTTACTTTGTTGGCGTCTTGTGCTTGGTCAATGGAGACGATAATCATCTTCACGCCGGTCTCGTCCTGCCAATCGGCATATACCTCGTGAATTGCCTTCAACTCACGCAGACATGGCTTGCACCACGTTGCCCAAAAAGAGATAATCACCGGTTTTCCGCCGTTGCTGATAGTGCCGGTCTGCACGGTCTTGCCGTTGATGTCTTGCAGACGGACGTTCGGTAACTCAGCGCGAATGCTCACTGCTGCGCCAAGCAGCATGGCTATTGCCAAAAATAGGGTTTTTATAGTCTTCATAATGCAATAGAATTTTAGTTTATTTCAAATACCGTGCAAAGATACAACTTTTTTTCTGAATACGCAAATTTTTTCGCGATTTTTTTGTCTTAACGTGTAATTATCGTTTCTTTTAACGTGTAATGATCGTTTCTTTTAACGTATAATTATCGTGTAATTAACCATTAATTTTTACGTTGCATGTTTCGCAATGCAATTTTACGAATAATTACACTTTAAAAATCGCCACAAGGGCGTTATTAGTTGGTAGTCGCACATTTGCAACATTTGCAAATTGTTACATACCAAAATGTACAATTCTTAATAATAGGAAATCTTTTATGTGTTTATGTGCTAAATTAGTTACGCCAATCTTAATAATCGAACATTTGTTTCATTTGTTTCATTTGTTACATAGAAAATGAGTAACCCTCCCCCCACATATTAAATTATTATATATATAATATATAATAATTAGATAACCCCCTCTAACTCCCCAATTTTAATACTTTTTAACGAAAAAATGGGGGTACTTTTTGCGAAAA
>JALFGC010000007.1 GCA_022777485.1 Bacteroidales bacterium | reverse complement strand
GTGGCAGGTCGGACACTCCTCTTGCACCTGCATCATGCCGAATATCCCGCGCTGCGAACGCACCACCCGTCCCGAGCCTTTGCAGGTAGGACAGGTCTCGCCGCCGCTCCCGTCTGCGCTGCCCGTGCCTTGACACGAGGAGCAGGTAACCAGCTTGCGCACCTTGATTTTCTTCGTCGTACCCGTAGCTATCTCCTCCAGCGTCAGACGCACCTTCACACGCAGGTCAGAACCCCTTCGCACACGCTGCCCGCCACGACTGCGACCGCCGCCGAACAAATCGCCCAAGTCGAATCCTGCGCCGCCGAAGATATCGCCGAACTGCGAGAAAATATCCTCCATCGACATGCCTTGCCCGGGTCGGAAACCGCCCATGCCGTCCATGCCCGCGTGCCCGAACTGGTCATAGCGCTGCCGTTTCTGAGGGTCGGAAAGCACCTCATAAGCCTCCGCTGCCTCCTTGAATTTCTCCTCGGCTTCCTTGTCGCCGGGGTTCTTATCGGGGTGATACTGAATGGCTTTCTTGCGGTAGGCTTTCTTTATCTCGTCCGCCGTCGCCGTCTTCGACACACCCAGCACCTCATAATAATCTCTTTTCTCTGCCATACTATCTTATAATTTGAAAATGAAGAACATCGCAATCCGACAATTTTATACCGCAAGGTCAATTGTAAAATAGTAAATTGTCAAATTGTCAAATTGTCAAATATCGCTATTCTCCCACAACCACTTTGGCGAAGCGAATCACTTTCTCGCCCAATTTGTAGCCTTTCTGCGTACAATCAATCACCTTACCTTTCTTGTCTTCGCCTGCGGCAAAAGTGGTTATCGCCTCATGCTCATCGGTGTTGAAGTCGGCATTCTCCGTCTCTATCGCATGCACATCGTGCTTGTCAAGGAAGGTAATGAACTTCTGATGAATCAACTCAATACCCGACCGCAGGCTATCAATATCCTCCGTCTTCTGCATAGCCTCCTGCGCGCGCTCAAAGTCGTCCACCAGCGCCAACATCTCCGTAAAGATTTTCTCGCCGGCAGTCTCCATTAGCACCAGTTTCTCTTTGTTCGTGCGGCGACGATAGTTGTCGAACTCTGCCATCATGCGCAGGTTTTTGTCCTCCAACTCTGCCACGCGTGCCGTCAGTGTCTCCACTTCTTGTGCCAAATTCGCTTGCGAATCAGCAGGCGTTGCCGCTTCTTCCGCTGCGGAGGTTGCGTTCTCTTCCGCAGCCGTCTCTGTGGTTGCCGCTGCTTCGGCAGTAGCCTCCGCCTTCACTTCGTTCTGCACTTCCTGCTCCATCTCGGGAGCCTTCTTTTCTGTATTCTCTTCCATTTTTCGCTTGTTTTTCTTGCTCATAGTTCGTATAGGTTTTATTAGCTTATGCCATATCTTTTTCATATCATTGACTGACATGTTGTCAGTTCTGCCACACATCAACATTTCCGATATCTTATCGGAACTTTATCGTAACATAGTCGAGACCTTACCGAGACCTAACCGATGCCTCAACAGGTGCAACTTGCATATCGCAAATATCGTGCCAAGCCCCAAAAACTGACATTTTGTCAGTTCATAGCACATCCATCACCTCCCGCAAACGCCTCACCACCTGCACACCCGCGGGCAACGCCTGCGCCAATGGCTCCGAGGTAATCCATATCGCGTCAATCCCTGCATTCATCGCCCCCTCAATGTCGCTGCCCCAACTGTCGCCGACCATCACCACATCCTCTTTCTCCAAATACGGCAACTCCCTTAGGTTCAACGCCATCGCCACCTCAAATATCCTCGCCCCGGGCTTCAACGCACCCACCTCCTCACTCAGCACCACATGCCGAAAATACGGCAACAGTCCCGACTTCTCCAACTTGTAGTGCTGCACCTCGGCGAAGCCGTTGCTCACCACCGTCAGCGCGTACTTGCTCGCCAAATAAGCCACCACCTCGCGCGCATCGGGCAGCAGCCGAAAATGCGCATTGGTCTGCGCCAAGAAAAGCGAACTCATCTCCATCGCCAGCGGCTTAAGAGCCTCCCCCTCCGCCTTCGCAATGCCCTTCACCGCGCAAATCGGGTGCAAAAACCTGTCCATCATCAAGAACGGACGGTCTATCTGCCCATGCCCATATAGGTGCCACAACTCAGCATTGTGCGTGTGGTACGCCTCATACCAATCTTCAAAACGCACACCCCACTCCGCAATCCTAAACTGCTGATACACATCCTCTTGCGCCATCCGCGCCGCAGTCCCCCAATCGCCCAGCGTATCATCCCAATCTATAAAAACCGCCTTCTTCACTATCAATTTACAAATTTACAAATTTACAAATTACTTTAGAACAGCGTCGGTGTCCCCGTATTGAACGGTGTTTTGCCCAAATGCCGATAAGCCAATTCCGTTACTTCCCGTCCGCGAGGAGTGCGCTTGATGAAGCCCTCCTTAATTAAATAAGGTTCGTACACATCCTCTATCGTCCCCGGGTCTTCGCCCATCGCCGTGGCAATGGTGTTCAAGCCCACGGGACCGCCTTTGAACTTATCGATTATCGTCGTAAGCAACTTATTATCAATCTGGTCCAAACCATAGGTATCGATATTCAGTGCCTCTAACCCGTAGTTGGCAATATCCAAGTCAATGCGTCCGTCGCCTTTCACCTGCGCGAAATCGCGCACGCGCCGCAGCAGCGAGTTAGCAATACGCGGCGTACCCCTGCTGCGTCGGGCGATCTCCCCAGCCGCCTTGCTGTCAATCTCCACGCCCAGCAAGCCCGCGCTGCGCGCCACAATGCCCGCCAGCACATCCGCGTCGTAGTATTCCAGGTGGCAGTTGATACCGAACCGAGCTCGGAGCGGCGAGGTCAGCAAGCCGCTGCGTGTGGTCGCGCCTATCAAGGTGAAGCGATTCAAATCAATCTGTATCGTGCGAGCAGAAGGACCCTTATCTATCATAATATCAATGCGATAGTCCTCCATCGCTGAGTAGAGGTATTCTTCCACCACCGGCGACAAACGGTGTATCTCATCAATGAACAGCACATCATTCGGCTCCAACGAAGTCAGCAAGCCCGCCAAATCGCCGGGCTTATCCAGTACCGGACCGCTCGTTACCTTGAACCCTACCCCCAACTCATTGGCGATGATGTTGCTCAGCGTGGTCTTGCCCAAGCCCGGAGGGCCGAAGAGCAAGACATGGTCAAGGCTCTCCCCGCGCATGCGAGCCGCCTGCACAAAGATACGCAGGTTGCTCACCACCTTGCTCTGCCCCGCAAAATCGGCAAAGCACAACGGACGCAAGGCATTATCCTGCTCCTTCTCCGTCATCTGCTGTCGTATATCGTATTCACTCATAATCTAATAGGTACATTTGCGGAAGGTGTCTTCCAAGTTCGCTATTTCTCCTATCGGTTTGTCTATTTTTACCTCGCCATGGTTGAGTATCACCACGCGGCTACAGACCTCCTGCACCTCTTGCAGGATATGCGTGGAGAGGATAATCGTCCGTTGCTTGCCCTCAGTGCGTATCAGGTCGCGTATCTCAACCAGTTGGTTGGGATCTAAGCCCGTGGTAGGCTCATCAAGTATCAGCATTTCGGGCTCGCCTAACAACGCTTGAGCCAAACCTACACGCTGCCGATAGCCCTTGCTCAAATGCCCGATTTTCTTGTGCGCCTCTGCCGTCAACCCCACACGCGCTATCAATTCCTCCACCTGTTGTTTACCCTTTCCATCCTCCGTCATCCGCGCCATAAACTGCAGATACTCACGCACATACATCTCCTCGTAGAGCGGATTCCGCTCCGGCAGATAGCCTATGCGCCGAGGGGCAGTTACCTGCCCGCTATCCGCATTCCACAAGCCGATAACAATCTTCATCAGCGTAGATTTGCCGGCACCGTTGGGTCCCAGCAACCCCACTATCTCCCCCTCACCAATCGCCAGCGACACATCCCGCAGCACCTGCTGCTTACCAAACGACTTGCATATATTTTCTAATCTAACCATGATTTCTAATCATGAATTTGGAACTATGAGTTATGAATGCGCATGCTCTAAAACTTAGTTCCAATGCCTCTTAATTCTTAATTGCCATGTATCAAGACATCGTTGACACTTTTGTATCAGTACATCGTTGACACTATGGGTTGATTTATAAATAAGTTTTTACAATAATCATTGTTCTTTGACATAGTATTTGCATATCTTTGCCGTAA